>NZ_JBFNXQ010000081.1:0-21739 GCF_041018925.1 Geodermatophilus maliterrae | reverse complement strand
GACGGTGGGGCGTGCGGGTGGCACCGGGCGGAGCGCGGCGCGGGCGGCCAGCGCCAGCGCCCCCGCGCTGGGGTGGCGCTCGTCGGGGTCCTCGGCCGTGCCGCGCGCCACGACGTCGTCCAGCGCCCGCGGCACGGAGGGCACCGCCTCGGAGGGGCGCGGCGGCACGCGGTCGAGGTGCGCAGCGTCCGGCTCCGTCACGTCGGTGCCGCGGGAGGGGGGCCTGCCGGTGAGCGCCTCGTGGAGGAGGCAGGCCAGCGCGTGGACGTCGACCCGGTGGTCGGCGGGCCGGCCGGTCAGGTGCTCGGGAGCGACGTACCCGAGTGCCCCGGCGGACCCACCGGTGCCGAAGCCGGTCAGGTGGCACTGCGGACGGGCGCTGTGCCCGGACAGCAGGACGTGGGACGGCCTCACGTCGCCGTGCACGAGCCCGTGGGCGTGCGCGGCGTCGAGCGCGGCCGCGACCTGTGCGACGACGTCGACGGCCCGGTCGGCCGGGAGGGGGCCGTCGGCGGCGAGCACCGCGGCCAGGTCCCGCCCGTCGACGAGCTCCGTGTCCACGTAGAGCCGGCCGTCGATCTCGCCGAAGTCGTGCACGGCGACGACGTGCGGCTCGTCGAGCTCCGCGGCGGCCTGGCAGTCGCGGTGGAGACGGGCACGGAACTGCTCGTCGTGGGTCAGCTCGGGCAGGAGCAGTCTGAGCGCGACGGTGCGGTGGCGGCGGGTGTCCCAGGCGCGGTGGACCTCGCCCGTGCGGCCGTGGCCCAGGAGCTCGTCCAGCTCGTAGGGGCCGAAGGTCTGGAGGAGCAGGACGTCTCCCGGTGGAGCCGGTGGTGACGGGTGGCTCCGTCACCACCCGAGTGTTCGTGCCGATCGGCCGGCCTGCCGGGCGACGTGGCGACGCGCGGGCGGGCGCACCAGCCGGTCGCGGACGGACTGCGCACGGTGAGGGGTCGCCCGGCGGGGACCGGCCGCCACGCCGAGCATGGGGCCATGACGGGTGCAGCGGGCCGCGTCGCGGTCGTCACCGGGTCGGAGTCGGGCATCGGGCGGGCCGTCGCGGTCGCGCTGGCCGAGCAGGGGTGCGACGTCGGCATCACCTGGTACCGCGACGAGGTCGCCGCGCAGGGCACGGCCGAGGAGGTGCGCTCGCGCGGCCGGCGCGCGGAGGTCCGCCCGGTCGACCTGCGGCTGCTGCCCGGTGCCGCCGCCGTGGTCGACGAGCTGGCCGACGCGCTCGGCGGCATCGACGTGCTGGTCAACGACGCCGGCACCGGCCACGCGACGTCGCTCCTCGACACCGACTACGAGACCTGGCGCGAGGTGCTGGCGACCGACCTCGACGCGGCGTTCCTCTGCCTGCAGCGCGCGGCGAGACGGATGGTGGCCGCCGGCCGGGGCGGGCGGATCGTCAACATCACCAGCGTCCACGAGCACCAGCCGCGCGTGGGCGCCGCCGCCTACTGCGCGGCCAAGGGCGGCCTGGGGCTGCTCACCCGGGTGGCGGCCATCGAGCTGGCCGAGCACGGGATCACGGTCAACGCGGTCGCCCCGGGCGAGATCGCCACCCCGATGACCGGCCAGGAGGACGAGGACCCCACCGCGCCCGGGCACGAGCGGCCCGGCGTCCCGGTCGGCCGGCCCGGTGACGCCCACGAGGTGGCCGCCGTCGTCGCCTTCCTCGCCTCGCCGCAGGCGTCCTACGTGACCGGGTCCTCCTACGCCGTCGACGGCGGCATGCTGCAGATGGGCCCGATGGCCGGCTCGCACATGACCTCCGACGACTGGCGCCGCCCCTGACGGCTCACCCGGCACGCGCCGGCGATCACCCGGCCAGGAGCTCCAGCAGCCGGCCGCGGTCGGGGCCGGGGAAGGGGTTCGGCGGACGGCGCTCCGCCGTGGCCACCCGCTCGCGGACCGTGGGCCGGTCGAGCACCTCGGCCAGCGGCGCCATGCACGTCCGGTACTCGATCATCGTGCGGAAGAGGTCGGCGTCCTGCCCGGCGGCGCCGAGGAAGGCGGCGAGTGCGGGCGGCGGCGGCGGCGGTGGCCGTCCCTCCCGGGCGGCGGCCATCCCGGCCAGCCGCGACCGGTCCTCGACCAGCTGCTCCTCGACGAACGGCCCGACCGTGCGCTCGGTGGCCTCGTCCCAGGCCACGGCCAGGTCGGCGGGCCGGTCGAGGTGCGTGGCGACCAGGTGGCGCAGCAGTGCGGCGTGCACGAGCCCCACCGACAGCCCGCGGCCGGCCGACGGGTTGGTGCAGGCCCAGGCGTCCCCGACGGCGGCGAACCCGGTCACCACCGGCCGGCCGTCGACGACGAAGCGCCGGGAGCAGTCCAGGCCGCCGGCCATCGGCAGCACGCCCCCCATGGGCTGCCCGTCGAGCCAGTGGGCCTGCAACGGGCATGCCCCGACGACGCGGTCGAAGACCTCCGGGACGCGCAGGGTCTTGAGCGGCGCGTCCCCGCTCTGCGCGAAGACGGTCACCGACCAGGTGTCGTTGTCGCCGTCCAGCGTCAGCACCGAGATGCTGCCCAGCGGGCAGATCGGCGGTCCGAACGCGGCCGGTCGCTGCGGCCCGGTGAAGTAGCGGGTGTAGTAGACGAACCCCGAGTCCTGCGCCCGTGTCGCCGGCGGGTGGGCGTCGAGCGCGGCCAGCCAGCCCGTCGACGGGCTGCGCCGGCCGGTGGCGTCGACGACGAGGTCCGCACGGACGTCCTCGCCGGTCGTCGTCCGGACCCCGGCCGCGTGCGGGACCCCGTCCAGCGCCGGCGTGCCGGGGAGCAGCTCGGCCACCCGGACGCCACGGCGCACGGTGACCCCCGGCGCGTCCTCGGCCGCGGCGGCCACGGCCGACTCGACGACCGGCCGGCGCCCGGTGACGCCGAGCAGCCGCTCGTCACCGGGTCGCGGTGCACGGTCGGTGAGCGAGGGCGGCATCGAGGTGAGTCGGTCCACCCAGACGCACCCGGCGTCGAGCAGCCGGTCGGTCAGCCCGGGCAGCTCCTCGTCGGCGACGGCGCGGAAGCGAGGGAACACCGTGTGCGGCTGATGGAACTGGGCGACGCCGCTCCGGCGCCACGCGTCCCAGGCCTCCGCCGGCGTGGCCGGGGCGCCGTCGGGGTCGGACTCCAGGACGGTGACCTCGTGGCCGTCCCGGGCCAGCATCATCGCCGCGCTGAGGCCCACCACGCCGCCGCCGCACACCACGATCGAGGCCATCGCCGTCTCCACGCCCGGGCCGGCGCAAGCGACCGGCTGCCGGGCAGGACGCACGCTGCCACGGTGCGCGGCCGTCCGGACCGGCTGCCGGCGCGCGGCGGTCCGCTCCCGGGCGCGTCGGCACCCAGGGGTGGGGGAGCGCTACCGCGGCCGGTCCAGCGGCGGGCGCGCCCGGCGCGGTAGGGGGCGGCGTCGGCGCGGGCGAGGAGCTCGTCGAGGCCGCACGCACGGCGGTTGGCACGCCCGGGGCGACGAGCGAGCACCCCAGGCCCATGACCTCGGCACCTCCGGGCAGCCGCGCCGGGGCACCGTCACGGGTGGGCGCCATCCGTGGGGTCGCGGCCCTCGCGGCCCCGGACGGAGGGGGTCAGCCGGTGAGCTCGGTGGGGACGGCGATGACGTCGACCATCGCGCCGCGCCGGTACACCGTGACCGGCAGCGGCCGGCCGACCGCCTCGGCGAACAGCAGCCGCTGCAGGCTCTGCGCCTCGGCCACCGGGGCGCGGCCGGCCTCGAGCACGAGGTCGCCGGCCCGCAGTCCCGCCCGGTCGGCCGGTGAACCGGCGACGACGTCGACCACCCGCAGTCCCCGGCGCCGCCCGGTGCGCTCGGCGAGCGGCGCGGGCAGCGGAGCCGGGCTGCTGACCAGGCCGAGGTAGGCCCGCCGCACGCGGCCGTCCCGCACGAGGGTGGCCATGATCCGGCGGGTGGTGTCGTTCACCGGGACGGCCAGGCCCAGGCCCCACCCGGCCACGGCGGTGTTGATGCCGACCACCCGGCTGGCGGAGTCGGCCAGCGCGCCGCCGGAGTTGCCGGGGTTGAGCGCGGCGTCGGTCTGGATGACGTCCTCGACCACGCGCGCGGTCCGCCCGTCGCGCGTGGGCAGCGACCGGCCCAGCCCGCTGACCACGCCGGCGGTGACCGACCCGGCCAGCCCGAGCGGGTTGCCCACGGCCACGACGAGCTGCCCGACCCGCAGACCGGCGGCGTCGCCGAGCACGGCCGGCTCGGGCGCGCCGTCGGTCGCGCGGACGACGGCGAGGTCGGACAGCGGGTCGGTGCCCACCACCTCGACCGGCGTCTCGCTGCCGTCGCCGAACACCGCGCGCCCGGAGCGCGCGCGGCCGACGACGTGGGCGTTGGTGAGCAGCAGCCCGTCGCCGGGGACGACCACCGCCGAGCCCGCTCCGGGGCGGCCGTCGGGGGAGGTGACCTGCAGCGCGGCCACGTGCGTGCCGAGGTCGGCGGCCACCGCGGTGACCACCTGCGAGTAGGCGTCCAGCGCCGCGTCGGTGTCCGGTCGGCTCACGACGCACCTCCTCTGATTACACAGTTGCACCGACCAGGAGACGCCTGTCCCGGCCTCCGGTGCCACCCCCTGCGCTACGCCGTGAGCGATCAGCCGGAGCGGGGTCCGGGTCGTGCCCGGGTGAGCGGGTGCGACCCGGACGACGCGGCCGTAGCGTCGGCCTCCCCGGCGACCGGACCGGCACCGAGGAGGGGCGTGGACAGCGACGGCCAGCACCCCGGCGAGCGTGGGTCCACCAGGACGCAGCAGCGCGGCGCCGTCGGGCGCACCCTCGGCGTCGAGGAGGAGTTCCACCTCGTCGACCCCGGCACCCTCGAGGTGACGCCCGGACCGCGGGCGTCCGCGGCGGCACTGGCCGGCGAGGCCGGTCCGCACGTGCACCCGGAGATCGCGACCACGCAGCTGGAGACCGCCACCGGCGTGTGCACCTCGCTCGCGCAGCTGCGCGCCGAGCTCCTCGGCGCCCGCGCCGAGGCGGCCGCGGCCGCCGCGCGCGACGGGCTGGTGCTGCTGCCCGCCTCCACCCACCCGTGGAGCTCCTGGCACACGATGCCGGTGACGCCGGGGCGGCGGTACGAGGCGATGGTCGAGCGCTGGGCGGGCCTGGCGCGCCAGCAGGACATCTGCGGCTGCCACGTCCACGTCGGCGTCCCCGACCTCGACACCGCCGTCGCCGTCCTCGACCGCACGCGGCCCTACCTGCCGGTGCTGCTGGCGATGACCGGCAGCTCCCCGTTCCACGACGGGGTGGACACCGGCTACGAGTCCTGGCGGACGCTGTGGTGGACCCGGTTCCCGCACGCCGGGGCACCCGAGCCGCTCGGCGACGCCGACGGCTACCGCCGGGTGCTGGCCGGGCTGGTCGCCTCGGGAGTGGTCGAGGACGGCTCGCACCTGTACTGGGACGTGCGCCCCTCGGCCCGGCTGCCCACGCTGGAGTTCCGGCTGGCCGACGTCTGCACCACCCTCGACGACGCCGTCCTGCACGCCGCGCTGGTCCGCTCGCTGGTGCGGGTGCTGGCCGGGCGGGCGTGGCGCGGCGAACCGGTGCCGGAGCTGCGGCCGGAGCAGCTGCGGGCGGCCCGCTGGCGGGCGGCGCGCTCGGGTCTGTCCGCCCCGCTGTTCGACCCGCTGCGCGGTGAGCTGGTCGACCCGGGCGCGGCCGTCGGCGCGCTGCTCGCCGAGCTCGAGGCCGACCTCGCCGACGCCGGCGAGTGGGACGAGGTCACCGCGCGCGTGCAGGACCTGCTCGGCCGGGGTACCTCGGCGGCGCGGCAGCGGAGCACCTGGCTGCGCACGGGCGACCGCCGGGCGGTCGCCGAGCAGGTCGTCCGCGAGGGAGCGGCCGGGAGGACCTGATGGACGGGATCCGGGAGCTCGCCCTCCCGCTGCGCGACGCCGGTGACCTCGACCCGCTGCTCGAGCGGATCGGGGACGCGCGGGTGGTCGCGGTCGGCGAGGCCAGCCACGGCACGCACGAGTACTACGCCTGGCGCGCGGCGCTGACCCGCCGGCTGGTCGAGGAGCACGGCTTCGGGCTGGTCGCCGTCGAGGGCGACTGGCCCGACTGCACCCGGGTCGACCGCAGCGTCCGGCTGCGGCCCGGTGCCGACGCCGACCCCCGGACGGCGCTCGACGCGATCTCCCGGTGGCCGACGTGGATGTGGGCCAACGACGACGTCGTCGACTCCTGCCGCTGGCTGCGCGACCACAACGCCGCCCGCCCCGAGGCCGCCCGCGTCCGCTTCGCCGGCCTCGACGTCTACAGCCTCTGGGACTCGATGCACGAGCTGCTGGCCTGGGTGCAGGACAACGAGCCCGGCCACGTCGAGGCCGCGCGGCAGGCCCTGCGCTGCTTCGAGCCCTTCGGCGAGGACGGCGCCGAGTACGCCTTCGCCAGCCGGTTCGCGCCCTCGACGTGCGAGGCGACCGTGGTCGACCTGCTGCGCCGGCTGTGCGAGGAGCGCGGCGCGGCGGCCGGCGGGGACGACGCCGCCGACCGGTTCGCCGCCGAGCAGAACGCCGCCGTCGTCGCCGGGGCCGAGCGCTACTACCGGGCGATGGTCGGGGGCTCGGCGGAGTCGTGGAACGTCCGCGACGTGCACATGGCCGACACCCTCGACCGGCTGCTGGCGCACACCGGCGCGCGGGCCGTCGTCTGGGAGCACAACACGCACGTCGGGGACGCGCGGGCCACCGACATGGCCGACGCCGGCATGACCAACGTCGGCCAGCTGCTGCGCGAGCGGCACGGCACCGACGACGTCGTCCTGGTCGGCTTCGGCGGGCACCGCGGCGGTGTGATCGCCGGGCACCAGTGGGGTGCGCAGATGCAGCGGATGACCGTGCCCCCGGCCCGCGAGGGGAGCCTGGAGGACCTGCTGCACCGGGAGGTCGGCCGGGACGCGCTGGTCGTCGTCCCGCGGGGCGAGCGCCCGGCCTGGCTGGACCGGCGGCTCGGGCACCGCGCGATCGGCGTCGTCTACCGGCCCGAGCGCGAGCGCTGGGGCAACTACGTGCCCACCGTGCTCGGCGAGCGCTACGACGCCTTCCTGCACCTGGAGGAGACGACGCCCCTGCAGCCGCTGCACCTGGAGCGGCCCGACGAGCACGTGCCGCCGATGGCGCACACGGTCTGACGGAGGACCCCGTGCCCCCCACCACCCGCACGCCCGCGGCGGGACCCGGCACGGGGCCGCGACCGGCGCGCGACGGCCGCCTCGGCACCCGCCCCGGGACCGACCCGGCCGGGCCGCCGCTCCCTCCCGGCACCACCACGCTCGACCTCGCAGGAGCCGAGGCGCTGGTCGCGGTGCCCGACGGCCCTCCCGGACCCCGGCCGCTGCTGGTCTTCTGCCACGGCGCCGGCGGGAACGCCGGGCAGAGCCTGGGCGCGGTGGGCGACGTGGCCACCTCGCGGGGGGTCGTGGTGCTCGCGACGACCTCGGTGGCCGCCACGTGGGACCTGCTCGCCGGCGGGCTCGGTCGCGACGTCGCCGTCCTCGACGCCGCGCTGGAGCAGGTGGCCGCCGGGGTGGCGGTGTCGCGCGTGGCGCTGGGCGGGTTCTCCGACGGCGCCTCGTACGCCCTCTCGCTGGGCCTGGCCAACGGCGGCCTGTTCGAGGCGCTGCTGGCCTTCTCGCCCGGCTTCGTCGCCCCGCCCGGCCGCGACGGCCGCCCGCGGGTCTGGATCTCCCACGGCACCCACGACCGGGTCCTGCCGGTGGCGCGCTGCGGGCGGCGGGTGTCGCGCGACCTGGCCACGGCCGGGTACGACGTCGTCTACGAGGAGTTCGACGGCGGCCACCTGGTCATGCCGGACCTCGTCACCGCGGCGCTGCGGACGTGGCTCGGCCCGCCCGGCTGAAGGCCGGGCGGAGAAAGGACCCCCTCCTGGGTCCCCTCGCACGCTCGGGGACGCCCTGGAGGGGGCCGTGGACGAGCTAGGCGGTGCGGCGGCCGACCATGTCGTGCTGCTGGTCGGGGTTGACCGTGTCGGGCTCGACCGGGTGGTCCTTGGGCCCGCCGGTCTTCGAGGTCGCGAAGCCGGCACCCAGCTTCTCCAGTGCCAGGCGGCCGTAGACCTGCTGCTGGGTGGCGACCCGCTGCGAGCGCCCGCGGCCGAGGAAGCTGACCATCCAGTGCAGCACCGTGGTGACCCGGCTCTTGAAGCCGATGATGTAGAAGAGGTGCACCACCAGCCAGATCACCCAGGCGATGAAGCCCTCGAACTTCATGTTCTTGATGTCGGCGACGGCGGAGAACCGCGAGATGGTCGCCATGTTGCCCTTGTCGCGGTAGCGGAACGGGCCCCGGGGCGCCTTGCCCGCGAGCCGCCGCTGGATCTGGTCGGCGGCGTAGCGCCCGCCCTGGATGGCCACCTGGGCCACGCCGGGCAGCTTGTCGGGGTGGTTGGCCATGTCCCCGATGACGTGCACCTCGGGGTGTCCGGGCAGCGTCAGGTCGGGCTGCACCGAGATGCGGCCGGGGCGGTCGACCTCGGCGCCGGTCTGGTCGGCCAGCAGCCGGCCCAGCGGGCTGGCCTGGACACCGGCCGCCCACACCTTGGTGGCCGCGGGGATGCGGCGCAGCTCGCCGTCGGCGTCCTTGACGGTGAGGCCGTCGGCGTCGAGGTCGGTGACCATCGAGCCGAGCTGGACCTCCACGCCGATCTCGTTGAGGTGTCGGCGGGCCTTCTCCCCCAGCTTCGGGCCGAACGGCGGCAGCACCTGCGGTGCGGCGTCGAGCAGGATGATCCGCGCCCGCTGCGGGTCGATCGAGCGGAAGTCGCGGCGCAGCGTGCGGTGGGCCAGCTCGGCGATCTGCCCGGCCATCTCCACGCCGGTGGGGCCCGCGCCGACGACGACGAAGGTCATCAGCCGGTCGATCTCGGCCTGGTCGGTGGCGAGCTCGGCCAGCTCGAAGGCGCCGAAGATGCGCCCGCGCAGCTCGAGGGCGTCGTCGACGCTCTTCATGCCCGGGGCGAACTCGGCGAAGTGGTCGTTGCCGAAGTAGGACTGCCCGGCGCCGGCGGCGACGACGAGCTCGTCGTAGGGGTGCACCGTGGTGCGGCCCAGGACCGTCGAGGTCACCGTGCGGGCGGCGAGGTCGACGTCGACGACCTCGCCGAGCACCACCCGGGCGTTGCTCTGGTGGCGGAGCACCTCGCGCGTGGCCGGGGCGATCTCGCCCTCGGACAGGATGCCCGTGGCCACCTGGTAGAGCAGCGGCTGGAACAGGTGGTGGCCGGTCTTGCCGATGACGGTGACGTCGACCGGGGCCTTGCGCAGGGCCTTGGCGGCGAACAGGCCGCCGAAGCCGGAGCCGACGACGACCACCCGCGGCCGGCCGGTCGCGGGGGTGCCGGCAGTGGTGGGCGCAGGTGATGTCGTCATGATGACTGATCCTTCCCTGTGGGGGGCCTCAGCGTCCGCCGGCGGGCCGGCCGAGGGGGTGATCCCCCTCACGGCCGCCGTCCGGTCCGTTCGCGGTCGGCGCCGTCGACCAGTACAACCGGGCCGGTGCCCACCGTCATCCCCCGGCTCGTGCTGGTCCCGGGCCTGGGGCTGGACGGACGATCGTCGTCGCGGCTGCGCCGGCGGGTGCCCGCCGACGTCGTCCTCCTACCCGGGATGGGCCGGTCTGCACCCGTTCCGCACGTGGACGTGCTGGCCGCCCGGCTGCGGGGGCGCCTGGGCGCCGGGCCGGTCGTGCTGGTCGGCCACTCGCAGAGCTGCCAGGTGGTGGCCGCGGCCGCCGTCGACCCGCGGGTGACCGGCGTGGTCCTGCTCGGGCCGACGACCGACCCGCGGCTGCGCGCGCTGCCCCGGCTGGCCGGCTGGTGGGTGCGGACGGCGGTCCGCGAGCCGTGGTGGCAGGTGCCGCTGGTCCTGGTGCAGTGGCTGTCGACCGGCCCGCGGGCGATGCGGGCGCTGTGGCGGGTCGCCGCGCCCGACCCCATCGACGCCCGGCTGCGCATCGTCCGGGTGCCGGTGACCGTCGTCCGCGGCACCCGCGACCGGCTGTGCCGCGCCGACTGGGCGCGGCAGGTGGCCGCCGCCGCGCCACGGGGCCGGGTGGTCGAGCTGCCGGGCGCGGCGCACATGACCGTGCAGACACACCCGGACGACGTCGCCGCCGTCCTGCGGACGGCTCTCGCGGAGGTGTCCGGGCCGAGCGGCGGGAACCGGGCGGACGTCGTGTCACCATGACCGCGTGGCCACCTCCTCCGCCTCGGCCGGCGCGCTGCTGCACCACGTGCGCACCGGCCGCGCCCGGAGCCGGGCCGAGCTGGTCGCACTGACCGGGGCCGCGCGCAACACCGTCAGCGCGCGGGTCGACCAGCTGATCGCCGCCGGCCTCCTCGAGGAGGGCGGCCGCGGCTGGAGCACCGGTGGCCGGCCGCCCACGCTGCTGCGGTTCAACAGCCGGGCCGGGTGCGTGCTCGCCGTCGACCTCGGCGTCACGAGCGTCGACGTCGCGGTCACCGACCTGTCGGCGCAGATCCTCGCCACCGTCGGGCACCCCATCGACATCGCCGACGGTCCCGGTCCGGTGCTGGCCGAGGTAGACCGGCTGGCGCAGCGGGTGCTGGCCGAGGCCGGGCTGACGCCGGCCGACGTGTGCGCCGTGGGCGTGGGCATCCCGGGCCCGGTCGAGTTCTCGACCGGGCGGCCGTCGCACCCGCCGATCATGCCCGGCTGGCACGACCACCCGATCCCCAGCGCGTTCGGCCGCTACGAGTGCCCCGTCTACGTCGACAACGACGTGAACGTCATGGCCCTGGGCGAGATGGGCGTCGCGGGGTCGGCGCAGGACGTCCTCGTCGTCAAGGTCGGCACCGGCATCGGCTGCGGGGTCATCGTCGACGGCACGGTCTACCGGGGCGCGCAGGGCAGCGCGGGGGACATCGGGCACATCCACGTCCCGCAGCCCGACGGCCGGACGGTGCTGTGCCGCTGCGGCAACGAGAACTGCCTCGAGGCCATCGCCGGCGGTGGTGCGCTGCTGCGCGACGCGGTCGCCGCCGGCCTGCCGGTGACCAGCACCCGCGAGGTGGTCGAGCGCGCCGCGCAGGGGGACGGGCCGGCGCTCGAGCTGGTCCGCAGCGCCGGCCGGACCATCGGGACCGTGCTCGCGGCCCTGGTCAACTTCTTCAACCCGCACCGGATCGTCATGACCGGCGGGGTGGCCCAGGCCGGCGCGCCCCTCCTCGCCGGCATCCGTGAGGCGGTCTACGGCCGCTCCATGCCCCTGGCCGCCCGCGCGCTCGAGATCACCGTGAGCGACGCCCCCGACCTGTCGGGCCGCGTCGGCGCCGCGCTCATGGCCATCGAGGGCTACCTCGACGAGGACTCGGTCCTCCAGGCGATCGCCCGCTGAAGGGCCCTCCTGCCCCTCGAAGGACCCCCCTGCCCCCCACCACTCGCACGCTCGCGGCGGGCCCCTGCAGGAGGGCCGATCGAGGCTCGCGGCGGCGGGCCCCTGCAGGAGGGCCGAACGGCAGCGGCTCCACGTGGTCGCCCACGGCACCAGGTCGCGGTGCGGTCCGGCAGGACCGCGGTTCATCCCGATTCGGTAACCGGACGGGCAGGGGCTTGACCGTCTGTTGCCCACCTCATATGTTCTGCGCTCAGCGGACTAATGGTCAACGATGAGCAGAAGTTGGGAGTGACGCCGTGGTCAGCGAGAGACGACGCCGGACCGGCGGCGGCTCCGGGGGAGCCGCCCGGTGACCGCCCCGGCACAGGAGGCAGCGCTGCGCGAGGCGCCGCTGCTCGAGATGCAGGGCATCGTCAAGACCTTCCCGGGCGTCCGGGCGCTCGGCGGCGTCGACCTCGACGTCCGGACGGGTGAGGTGCACTGCCTGCTCGGCCAGAACGGCGCGGGCAAGTCGACGCTGATCAAGGTGCTCGCCGGCGCCCACCAGCCCGACGAGGGCGTCATCCACTGGCGAGGCGAGCAGGTGTCACTGGGGAACCCCCAGGCCGCGCTGCGGCTCGGCATCGCCACGATCTACCAGGAGCTCGACCTCGTCGCCGGGCTCACCGTGGCCGACAACGTCTTCCTCGGCCGTGAGCAGTCCCGCTTCGGGCTCACCTTCCCCGGCGAGATCAACCGGCGGGCCGCCGCGCTGCTCACCCGGCTCGGCCACCCCGAGATCCGGCCGGGTGCGGAGGTCGGCTCGCTGTCGGCGGCGTCGCAGCAGATGGTCAGCATCGCGCGGGCGCTCTCGCAGGACGCGCGGCTGATCATCATGGACGAGCCCTCCGCCGTCCTCGACAACGAGGAGGTCCAGCGCCTCTTCACCGTCATCCGCGACCTCACCGCCGAGGGCGTCGCGGTCGTCTACATCTCCCACCGGCTGGAGGAGATCCGCGAGATCGGCGACCGGATCACCGTCCTCAAGGACGGCCGGACGGTCGCCACCGGGCTGCCCGCGCGCGAGACGCCGACCCGCGAGGTCATCACGCTGATGACCGGCCGCACCATCGAGTACGTCTTCCCCGAGCGCCGCCGTCCCGTGGTCGGCGACCCGGAGCCGTTGCTCGAGGTCGAGGACCTCGCGCTGCACGGCACCTTCTCCGGGGTGTCCTTCGCGGTCCGGCCCGGCGAGATCGTCGGGCTGGCCGGGCTCGTGGGCTCGGGCCGCTCGGAGGTCCTCGAGACCGTCTACGGCGCCCGGCACGCGACCGGCGGGACCGTCCGGGTGGCCGGCCGCCGGCTGCGGCGCGGTGACGTCGGCGCCGCGGTCGCCGCCGGGGTGGGGCTGGCCCCCGAGGAGCGCAAGAGCCAGGCGCTGCTGCTCGGCGAGTCCGTCGCCCGCAACATCACCATCTCCAGCCTGGCCCGGTTCTCCCGCGCCGGCCTCCTCTCCGGGTCCGCCGAGCGGGCGGCCGCCCGCGAGCAGGTCCGCTCCCTCGACGTGCGCCCGACCGACGAGACCCGCGAGGTGCGCACCCTCTCCGGCGGCAACCAGCAGAAGGTCGTCCTGGCCCGCTGGCTGCTGCGCGACTGCAAGGTGCTCCTGCTCGACGAGCCCACCCGCGGCGTCGACGTCGGCGCCCGCTCGGAGATCTACGCGCTGGTGCGCGACCTCGCCGACCGCGGTGTCGCCGTCGTCGTCGTCTCCAGCGAGATCCCCGAGGTGCTCGGCCTGGCCGACCGCGTCCTCGTGCTCGCCGAGGGCCGGGTGCTGGCCGAGGAGCCGGCCGACGCACTCGACGAGCACCGGGTGCTCGACCTGGTGATGCAGGGGACGACCACGCACGGCGTCCCGATCACACCGCACGACACGACACGCCTCGAGAAGACGCAGCACGAAGGGACCGTGGCATGAGCGAGGGCAGCACCGCCCTGACGACGGGCACGGGCGAGGCCGGTGCCGGCCGCCGGGAACGCTCCGGCGGCGGGTTCCTGGCCGGCCCGGTGGGCCGCAACCTGGGCCTGGTCGTCGCGCTGGCGATCCTCTGCATCGTCGGCGTGGCCACCGCGGGTGACCGCTTCGCCGACGTCGACAACGTCCTGACCATCCTGCGGGCGGCCTCGGTCATCGGCGTGGTGAGCGTCGGGATGACGTTCGTGATCATCGGCGGCGGCATCGACCTGTCGGTCGGCGCGCTGGTCGCGCTGGCGTCGATCTGGGCGACGACGCTGGCCACCCAGCAGATGGCCGAGGACGTGCACTGGATCGTCATGGTCTTCACCGCGCTGGTCGTCGGCGCGGTGGCCGGCCTGGTCAACGGGGTGGTCATCGCCTACGGGAGGCTCGCCGCCTTCATCGCCACGCTGGCGATGCTCGCCGCCGCCCGCGGCCTGGCCGAGATCATCGCCAACCGCCGCACCCAGATCGTCCGCGACCGGGACTTCCTGTCCTTCTTCGCCGGTGACGTGCTCGGCATCCCGACGCTGGTGATCATCTTCGCGCTGGTCGCCGCCGCGGGGTGGGTGCTGCTCAACCGGACCACGTTCGGCCGGCGCACCTTCGCCGTGGGCGGCAACGCCGAGGCCGCCCGGCTGGCCGGCATCCGGGTGCAGCGGCACACCGTCAAGCTCTACGTGCTCTCCGGCATCTGCTGCGGCATCGCCGCCGTGATGCTCATGGCGCGGACGACGACGGGCAGCTCGACCCACGGCACGCTCTACGAGCTCGACGCCATCGCCGCGGTCGTCATCGGCGGCACGCTGCTCATCGGCGGCCGCGGGACGATCGTCGGCACCGTCCTCGGCGTCCTGATCTTCACCACGCTGGGCAACGTCTTCACGCTCAACAACCTGTCGAGCTCGGCCCAGGCCGTCGCCCGCGGCGTGATCATCGTCGCCGCCGTCCTGCTGCAGCAGCGCATCGCCACCGGGGGCTTCAGCTTCCGCCGGCCCTCCTCCGGGGGCTCGGCCGGCGGACCGGTGCTGAGCGGCTCGCCCTCCGGGGCGGTGTCCGGCGGCACCACCGCCGAGGGCGGCCCGGGCGGCACCCAGCCGGCCTCGACCGGCAAGACCCTCTGACCCACCCCCCTGACAGCCCGGCGCGCGGTCCCGCGCGCCGGCGGCACCACCCGCCGGACCTCCCGTCCGGTGGCGTCCCACCCGGCTCCCGGACAGGGGGCGATCTACCGAGGAGAGAGCATGTCTGCAACGAGGCAGCGTCCGTTCCGCCGTCTGCCGTACGCCACGGTCGCCCTGCTCAGCGCAGGCGTGCTCGTGGCCGGCTGCACCAGCAACACCCCGGAGGACTCCGGCAGCGGTGGCGGCGGCGGCAACACGGCCGCCAGCGACAACGACGAGGCCGGCGACACCGTCACCATCGGCTTCTCCGCGCCGGCGGCCGACCACGGCTGGATGGCCGGCATCACCGAGGCCGCCCGCGCCGAGGCCGACGGCTACGAGGACGTCGAGCTCGTCGTCGCCGAGGGCACCAACGACGTCAGCACCCAGATCAGTCAGGTGGAGACGTTCATCAACGACGGCGTCGACGCCATCGTGCTGCTGCCCTTCGACGGCGCGGCGCTCACCCCGGTCGCGCTGCAGGCGATGGAGGCCGGCATCCCGGTCATCAACGTCGACCGCGAGTTCGACAGCCCCTTCGCCGCCCGCGCCACCATCCTCGGCGACAACTACGGCATGGGCGTCTCCGCCGGCACCTATGTCTGCGAGCAGCTGGGCGACCAGCCCGACGCGGTCGTCGCCGAGATCGCCGGCATCGACTCGCTGCCGCTGACCCAGGACCGCAGCCAGGGCTTCGCCGACGCGCTGTCCGAGTGCGGGCTGAACGTCGACAACCGCGTCGCCGCGGACTTCACCGTCGAGGGTGGCGAGGAGGCGGCGGCCAACCTGCTCCAGGCCGCTCCGCAGATCGACGCCATCTGGAACCACGACGACGACCAGGGCGTCGGCGTGCTGGCCGCGATCGAGAACGCCGGCCGCGACGAGTTCTTCATGGTCGGCGGCGCGGGCTCGGCCAACGCCATGCGGGCGATCCAGGAGGGCGACTCGGTGCTCCAGGCGACGGTCATCTACCCGTCGACCCAGGCGGCCGACGGCGTGCGCCTGGCCCGGCTGATCGCGCAGGACAAGGCCCTCTCCGACCTGGTCGAGGTCGAGATCCCGCGGGAGATCGTGCTCAACGCGCCGGTCGTCACCGCCGACAACGTCGACCAGTACATCGACACCGCCTTCGAGTCCTGATCCGCCCGGGGCGGGGCCGCCGGTCGCCGGCGGCCCCGCCTCCCTCCCCGAGGAGATCCCGATGACCCCGCCCGACCGGCCGACCCTCGGGGTGGGCCTGATCGGTCACGCCTTCATGGGCGCGGCGCACTCGCAGGCCTGGCGCACCGCCCCCCACTTCTTCGACCTCCCCCTGCACCCGGAGCTGACCGTCCTCGCCGGCCGCGACCGGGACCGGGTCACCGAGGCCGCCGCCCGCCTGGGCTGGGCGTCGGTGGAGACCGACTGGCGGCGGGTCGTCGAGCGCGACGACGTCGGCCTGGTCGACGTCTGCACGCCCGGTGACACGCACGCCGAGATCGCCGTCGCGGCGCTGGAGGCCGGCAAGCACGTCCTGTGCGAGAAGCCGCTGGCCAACTCGGTCGCCGAGGCCGAGGTCATGGCCGAGGCCGCCGCCCGCGCCGCTGCCCGAGGGGTGCGGTCGATGGTCGGCTTCACCTACCGCCGCGTGCCGGCGATCGGGCTGGCGCGCCGGCTCGTCGCCGAGGGCCGGCTCGGTCAGGTGCGCCACGTGCGCGCGCAGTACCTGCAGGACTGGATCGCCGACCCCTCCGCCCCCATGTCGTGGCGGCTGGAGAAGGACAAGGCCGGCTCCGGCGCGCTCGGCGACATCGGCGCGCACGTCGTCGACCTCGCGCAGTACGTCACCGGCCAGGCGATCACCGGCGTCAGCGCCGTCCTCGAGACCTTCGTCCGTCAGCGCCCGCTGCCGGCGTCGGCCGGCTCGCTGTCCGGGGTGGCCGGCGAGGGCATGGGGGAGGTGACCGTGGACGACGCCGCGCTGTTCCTCGGCCGCCTCTCCGGTGGCGCCCTGGCCAGCTTCGAGGCCACCCGGTTCGCACTCGGCCGCAAGAACGCGATCCGCCTCGAGGTCAACGGGTCCGAGGGCAGTCTGGCCTTCGACTTCGAGGACATGAACGTGCTCGAGTTCTTCGACGGCACCGAGCCCGCCGAGCGGGCGGGCTTCCGCCGGATCATCGTCACCGAGCCCGAGCACCCCTACGTCGCGGCCTGGTGGCCGGCCGGCCACGGGCTCGGCTACGAGCACGGCTTCACCCACCAGGTCGTGGACCTGGTGACCGCCATCGCCAAGGACGAGGACCCCGCGCCGTCCTTCGCCGCCGGGCTGCAGGTCCAGCGGGTGCTGGACGCCGTCGAGCGCAGCGCCGCGAACCGCTCGACCTGGACCGACGTCCCCGCCTGACGAAGGACCTCGTCCTCCCCACCGCCCGCAGGCTGGCGGCGGGGCCCGGGACGAGGCCGCCCACAGACCTTCGAGAGGACACCCCCGTGCCCCGTCCCGTCACCCTGTTCACCGGCCAGTGGGCCGACCTGCCGTTCGAGGAGGTGTGCCGGCTGGCCTCCGGATGGGGCTACGACGGCCTGGAGATCGCCTGCTGGGGCGACCACCTCGACGTCGAGCGCGCCGCCACCGACGACTCCTACGTGCAGGAGCGTCTGGACCTGCTGGCGAAGCACGGCCTGTCGGTCCACGCCATCTCCAACCACCTCAACGGCCAGGCCGTCTGCGACGACCCGATCGACGAGCGGCACCAGGCGATCGTCCACCCGCGGGTGTGGGGCGACGGCGACCCCGAGGGGGTGCGGCAGCGGGCGGCGGAGGAGATGAAGACGACCGCCCGGGCCGCCGCGAAGCTCGGCGTGAGGACCGTCGTGGGCTTCACCGGGTCCAAGATCTGGAAGACCGTGGCGATGTTCCCGCCGGTGCCGGCCTCGATGGTCGACGACGGCTACGCCGACTTCGCCGCGCGGTGGAACCCGATCCTCGACGTCTTCGACGAGGTCGGCGTCCGGTTCGCGCACGAGGTGCACCCGTCGGAGATCGCCTACGACTACTGGACGACGGTCCGCACGATGGAGGCGATCGGCCACCGGGAGGCCTTCGGGCTCAACTGGGACCCCAGCCACTTCGTCTGGCAGGACCTCGACCCGGTCTCCTTCATCTGGGACTTCAGGGACCGGATCTACCACGTGGACTGCAAGGACGCGAAGCGCCAGGTGGGCAACGGCCGCAACGGCCGGATGGGCTCGCACCTGCCGTGGGCCGACCCGCGGCGCGGGTGGGACTTCGTGTCCACCGGCCACGGCGACGTCCCGTGGGAGGCGTGCTTCCGGATGCTCAACACCATCGGCTACGACGGGCCGATCTCGGTGGAGTGGGAGGACGCCGGCATGGACCGCCTCGTCGGTGCCCCCGAGGCGCTGGAGTTCGTCCGCCGGCTGGCCTTCGACCCGCCGGCGGCCGCCTTCGACGCGGCCTTCTCCTCCCGCTGAGCCGGCGGGCGGTGGACGGTGGGCCGGGCCCGCCGTCCACCGCCCCGGGGTCAGCGGCCGGCCCGCCGGGCGGCGAGGACCACGAGCGCGGTCAGGACGACGACGGCGGCGACCTCCACCCAGAACGACTCCCACCACAGCGTCGCCGTGGTGGTCTCGACGAAGCCGAAGAGCCCGACGGTCGTCGACAGGAGCAGGGCCGCCAGCGACCCGGCGGCGAACGCGGCGCACAGCACGGCCGCCCACGTCACCAGGCGCGGCGGAGCGGCGAGCAGCAGGAGCGCGCCGCCGGCGCCGAGGACGGTCTGGACGAGGAACGCCGGGCCGATGACCTCGATGCCGTCGTAGCCCTGCTGCCACAGGTAGCCGTGGATGAGGGCGATCACCGCCAGCAGGACCGCGCCGGCCAGTCGCAGCAGCCCGATCGCGACGCCGGTCCGCGAGGTCCGGGTCGCGGTGTCCCGGCTCATGCGCTCACCGTCACGGGGATCTCCATGCCCATGGCGCGGTGGTTGCCGATGGAGCAGTAGAAGACGTACTCGCCCGCCTCGAGGGTGACCGTGAGCGTCGCCGACTGGCCCGGCGCGATGTTCTCGGTCGCGGTCACGTCCGCGCCGTCCCGCTCGACCACCAGGTCGTGGGTGGCGTTGCCCTCGTTGACGACCTCGATGGTGTAGCTGCCGGGGGAGAAGGAGTCCTCGGACAGCTCGATGTACATCTCGCCCTCGGTCGCCGTGACGGCCCGGGGCTCGGCCTCGGCGGGTGTCCCGGCCGCCGGGGGCGTCGGTGCAGCGGCGCTGGTCTCGGCCGGCGCACTGCTCTCCGGAGCCGCGCTGCTGGGCGCGGCGCTCCCGGACGTGGCGCTCGTCGAGGCCACCGCGCCGGCGGTGTCCTCGCTCCCGCCGGAGTCCGAGCAGGCGCTCAGCAGGCCGAGGGCCAGGGCCAGGGTGGCCGCCGCGGCGCGGCGGGTGGAGCGGGTCGGGTGTGACACGCAGGCCTCCTGGGGGACCGGTGGTGACCCCGCCGGGCGGCGGCGCCCCGTGGCCCGAGATCCTGCGACCTTGAAGCAGTTCGCGGAACCCCTGGGCGCGGGATCACGGCACGGACGGGACGCCGCTCACCCGTCGGCACCAGCCCACCACGCTCGCCAGCACCTCCGGATCGACCGGACGGCGCAGCTCGCCGCGGTAGGCGCGCATCGACGCCGGGCCGGGCTGGCGGCGCAGCGTGTGGGTGAGGTCGGGGACCAGGAGCGTCTCGACCGGGCCGGGCACCGTCGCCGCGATCACGTCGAGGTCCTCCGGGCGGACCTGCAGGTCCTTGCCCCCGGTGACGGCGAGGACCGGCACGCTGAGGCGGGCCAGGTCCGTGCGCGGGTCGTGCGCCAGGAACTCCCGGTGCCACCGCGCGTTGACGCGGACCCCGCCGACGCGGGCGACGTCGGTGGTGGTGGCCCGGATGCGCTCGTGGTTGGCGGCCACCTTCCGCTCCAGGTCCGTGCGCAGCAGCCGCAGGAGCCCGCGCACGGGCGCCGGCAGGGTCGGGGCGATCCGCCGGGCCTGCCAGCGCAGCAGCTCGTCGCCCGGCGTGGCCGACCCGGCCAGGAGGACGACGCCGGCGACCGGCACCCCGCGCGCGGCCGCCGCCGCGGCCAGCAGGGCCCCCTCGCTGTGGCCGGCCAGCACCACCCGGTCGCCGTCGACCTCGGGCCGGGCGGCCAGGGCGTCGCGGGCGCGCACCAGGTCGTCGACGTGGTCGTACAGCCCGGCCCGCCGCCAGTTCCCGGGAGTGCCGCCGACGCCGCGCTTGTCGTAGCGGAGCGAGGCCAGGCCGCCCTCGGCGAGGGCGTGGGCCAGCTCCCGGGTGACGCCGAAGCGGGCCCGCCGGTGGTCGGAGTCCCGGTCCAGCGGGCCGGAGCCCGGCGCCAGCAGCACCGCGGGGACGGGGCCGGGGGAGTCCGGCAGGGTCAGGGTGCCGGCCAGCGGGGGGTCGCCGAGCACCGTCAGCCCGAGCTCGCGCACGGTCACCGCCGGGCGGCCAGGCGCGCGTCCAGCGCGGCGGCGACCGCAGCCGCGTCGTCGGTGGACACGAGCACGGTGTCGTGGCGCTGGCCGGTGAGCTCGATGCGCACCGCGGGCCGGCCGCGGCGCACGCTCACCAGGGTCCGGCCGCCGCGCCGCCGCCACGTCCCGATCAGCCGCAGACCCGGCAGGCCGAGCCCGGGAGCGCGCACCCCCCGGGTGGCGGCCGGGCCGTCGGGGACGACGGCCACCGAGCGCACCGCACTCAGGGGGACCTCGAGGTCGCGCAGGAGCCCGAGGACCTTCTCGGTCCGGGTGAGGGAGACGCGCAGCGTCCCGGATGTCGTCTGGATCGTCGCCATGGCACCATTGTTCTCAAGACCGAGACCGTTGTCAATCATGAGAGAGGTCGCTGGCGTGGCATCTGCGGACCTGCTGCTGCACCCCGTGCGTCTCCGGGTCGTCCAGGCACTCCTGGGGGACCGGGCCATGACCACCGGGGACCTGCACGCCGAGCTGCCCGACGTCCCGGCCGCGACGCTGTACCGGCACGTCGGCCTGCTCGCCGACGCGGGCGTCCTCGAGGTGGTCGCGGAGCGGCGGGTGCGGGGCAGCACCGAGCGCACCTACCGGCTGGTGGTCGAGGCCGCCTCGGTCGGGCCGGACGAGGCGGCGGGCATGACCGCCGAGGAGCACCGCCGCGCCTTCGGGACGTTCGTGGCCGCGCTGCTGGCCGACTTCGACCGCTGGGTCGACGGGGCCGGCGACGAGGGGCTCCACCCCGCGGAGGACGGGGTCGGCTACCGGCAGGTCGCGCTGTGGCTCAGCGACGAGGAGCTCGGCGCGCTGGTCGCCGACCTGCGGGAGGTGCTGCGTGCCCGGACCGCGACCGGGCCGGGGGAGGGGCGCCGCCGGCGCCTGGTGAGCACCGTGCTCCTGCCCGGGGGCTGAGGGAGCCGGGTGGTCCCGGCTCCCTCGGGCCGGCCGGCTCAGGCGGCGGAGCGGGCGGTCCTGGCGGCGCGAGCGGTCCTCTGCGCGATCTTCTTCCGCTCGGCCTTCCGCTCGGCCCGGCCGACCCGCTTGTTGGCCTTGGCTAGGGTCTTGGCGGCCTTGGTGACGCGCTTGCCACCGCGGTCGACGGTGCCGCGGGTGAGCAGGCCGACGCCGATGCCGAGCAGCCACACGTCCTTGGCGACGGACAGGCCCTGCTCGGTCGGCGCCAGGCTGCCCTCCTTCCGCATGCCCGGCGTCTTGAGGTAGAGGCCGAGCAGGCCGCCGGCGAACCCGGTGAGGGCGGCGCCGGCGACGGCGGTGGGCACGAACGGCGTCAGCAGGGCCGCGCCGATGGCGATCTCCGCGGTGGACAGCGCCTGCACGAACTGCCGCGGCTCGACGTTCTTGAGGAACGGGTAGGTGCCGGTGGCGAAACCGTGCAGGCCGGCCGCGGTCTGCTCGTCGGCGGCGCGCTTGCCCAGCCCGCTGTTGAGGATGAACGCGCCGGCCGAGATCCGCGGGCCGATCTCGGACAGGGTGATGGGCAGGGCCACGGGATACCTCGCTGGGGTCGTCGGGACGGTCGGGGGGACTCTTCCCGACCGTCCCGGCGACGACACCCCCAGGGGGTCAGCGACCGCCGCGCCGCGCCCGGCCGCTGAAGGAGGCCGCCGTGTG
>NZ_JBFNXQ010000080.1:0-22005 GCF_041018925.1 Geodermatophilus maliterrae | reverse complement strand
GTCCCCACGGGGACGCCGGCCGGCCGCCGGCCGAGGAAGGCCACCAGGCGGTCCTCCGGGCCGGCGCCCGGGGGCGGGTCGACGGGCCCGGCGAAGAGGTGGGGGCGGACCGCGTCGTCCACCAGCGACGACGCGGACGCGAGCAGTGCGCCCGCCAGGCCCGGCGGCATCGTGTGCCGCGAGCCGCAGGACGTGGCGAGGTCCCAGCCGTGGGCGGCGATCTCGATCGCGGCGCCGCGTGCGGCGGCCTCCGCCCAGCGGACCTGCTCCCCGGTGGCCGGCCGCGCCCCGTCGCCGTCGGCGTCAGCACACCGAGGAGGTGCAGCAGGCGGTCCGTCGCCACGGCCGCGGGAGAGGTGCCGTCCGATCGTCGGGACGCCGGCACCCGCAGCTCGCCCGTGACGGCGAGACCGGCCAGGCCGTCGGCGGAGTCGGCCAGGTGCAGCACCAGCGTCCGCACGTCCCAGCCGGGACACGGGGTCGGCCGGTCCAGGGAGGCGTCGGTGACCGCGGCCAGGCCCTCGAGCGCGTAGCCGGTGGAGCGGGTGAGCAGCGCGACGGCGGCCGCGAGCGGGCCGCTGCTCACGAGGTCGTGCCGGCACGGACGGGGGCCATCTCCCAGGGCGCCTCGGGCAGGACCTCGCCGGTCTCCAGCAGCGACTTGAGGTTGGCGAGCACGGCCGGCCAGCCGTGCGAGATCTCGCCGAGCGCCGTCCGGTCGGCCAGGTTCTCGTGGGTGACGGTGAGCCGGACGATCCCGGCGCTCGGCTCGATCAGGAAGGTGACCACCGAGTCGCCACCGGCCGGCTCCTCGCCGTCGGCCGCGCCGAAGGTCATGACCAGGCGCCGCGGCGGGTCGGCCTCGAGCACCCGGCCGGCGACGTCGGCGGCGCCGGACCCGTCGGTGCGCCGGTGCTCCCAGCGGCTGCCGGGCTGCCAGTCGGAGACGTTGGCGTGGCCCCAGTAGCGGGCGGTCAGGTCGGCGTCGGTGAGCGCCTGCCAGACCTGCTCGGCGCCGGCGCGGATGTAGGTGACGTAGACGTAGGTGGGGACCGGCTCGGACACGGAGAGCTCCTCTGCTCGCTGACGGATGGCCCGGAGGGCGTCCAGGCGGGGACGGTCGAAGGACGAGATCCAGCGCTCGCCGATCTCGGAGATCGCGGCCGGGTTGAGGAAGTGCAGGCGCTCCCGGCCCCGGCGGACGACGGTGACCAGCCCGGCGCGGACGAGGACGTCGAGGTGCTGGGTGGCCGACTGGCGGGCCATGCCGAGACGGGCGCACAGCTCGCCCAGCGTCTGCCCGTCCTGCTCGCGCAGGCGGTCGAGGAACAGCCGCCGGGTGCGGTCGGCGAGCGCACGGAAGACCGGGTCCCAGTCGACCGTCCCGCCGTCCACGAGCCAGATCATGCAGGCATCTACCTGCATGAGTCAACGCCCCCGTCGGGAGGCCGCCCGGGGTGGGGAGGACGGCGGCCCCCCTGCAGGGTCCCGCCGCGAGCGTGCGAGTGGCGGGGGGCAGGGGGGTCCTTCCTCAGCCGCCGAGGCGCGCGCAGTCGATGGGGCCGAGCTCCACCGGGTCGCCGGGCACCAGCTCGGCCAGCACGATCGCCTGCACCAGCGGGGCGCGCGGGAGGTCGCCGTGGGTCACCTGTGCCGACGCGCAGACCGACTGCACCGCCACGTTGACCGCGCCGTCGAGGCGGGCGGAGTCCGGCGGGGTCACCGTCTCGTCCTGCGCCGTCCACACCGACACCCAGGTCGGCCCGGCCGGCGTCTCGTCGCCGTCGTTGAGGTCGTCGAGCAGCGGGCTGTCGGTGGCCAGCTGCCGGCACGCCTCCGGGCACTGGCCGGGCGCGACGTCGCCGGCGACGTCGGCCAGCGTGGTGCCGTGGTGGGGGGCGCCGAGGGTGAGCACCCGCCGGGCGACGCCGGCCCCGCCGTCGGCGGCCCACAGCCGGGCGATCACTCCCCCCGCCGAGTAGCCGACGACGTCGACGCTGCCGGCTCCCGTGCGCTCCAGGGCGGCGTCGACGGCGGCGTCCAGGACGTCGGCGGAGGCGGCGAGGTCGCCGGTGCCGCCACCGGGGACGGCGACCACGGTGGCGTCGCGGCCCTCGGCGGTCAGCCGGTCGGCCAGCGACGCCAGCGAGCGGGTGGAGCCGCCGTAGCCGGGCACCAGCAGGACCGGCCCCGGCTCCTCCTGCGACACCGGAGCGGTCGGTGCCGGGTCGTCCGCGCGGGCGGACAGCAGCAGCGCCGTCGCGGCGACGGCGGCGGCGGCGACCAGCGCGAGCAGCACCAGGACCAGGCGGCGGCGGGCGGGGGCGAGGCCGGCGAGCACGCTCCCACTGTCCCCGGTCTCGCCCGGAGTCGGCGGTGCTGGTGGACTGCGCCGGTGGGAGCGCGACCGTGCTGAGCCGCGAGGAGTACCTCGCCGAGTGGTCGCGCTGGCACGGCGGCACCGACCCGGCGGCCAGCCGGCTCGTGCACGGCTGGCTGTCCCTGGCCTACGCGCTGGCCCGGTCGGTGGCCTGGCTGCCGCCGCTGGCGGCCACCGCGCTGGGTCTGCTGGTGGCGCTGGCCGCGGTGGGCCCGGCGCTCGCGGGCGGGGCGTGGCTCGTCGCGGCGGGGCTGCTGGTCGGGCTGTCGGGGCTGCTGGACTCCCTCGACGGCGCGCTCGCCCTGGCCGGTGGGCGGGCCTCGCGGCGCGGGTACGTCCTCGACTCCGCCGTGGACCGGCTCACCGAGGCCGGGTACGCGGTCACCCTGTGGGTCGCCGGGGCGCCGGGCTGGCTGGCCGCGCTGTTCGGCGCGCTGTGCTGGCTGCCCGACTACCTGCGCGCCCGGGCCGGGCAGGCGGGCGTGGCCGAGACCGGCTCGATCTCGGTGTGGGAGCGGCCCACCCGGGTGGTGATGACCGCGTTCACCGTGGGCGGGGCCGGGGTCGTCGCCACGACCGGGCTGGCGGAGGCGGCCGGGGTCGCCGACGGCCCGGCGGTCGTGGTGACCGCCGGGGCCGCCGTGGGCGCCGTCCTCGGGGTGGTGGGCACCGCCCAGCTCGGGTTCTCGCTGCGGCGGGCGCTGGGCGACTGACCGGTCACCCACCGGGAGGGCGCCCCCGCCGGGTGTCGGGCTCCCTGCTGAGCTGCCTAGTGTGGGCCTGCGCCACCGTCCCGGGCCGCCGTGCGGCCGTCGCTCCGCCGCGGGTCCCGCCGCCGTCCGTCCCCCACCGTCCGAGGAGCCCCCGTGCCCGTCGTCGTCACCGGCTCCATCGCCACCGACCACCTGATGACCTTCCCGGGCCGGTTCACCGACCAGTTCGTCGAGGGCCAGATGGAGAACGTCTCGCTGTCGTTCCTGGTCGACGACCTCATCCAGCACCGCGGGGGCGCCGGCGCGAACATGGCCTACGGGCTGGGGCTGCTGGGTCTCTCGCCGGTGCTGGTCGGCTCGGTGGGCAGCGACTTCGCCGACTACGACGCCTGGCTCACCCGCCACGGGGTGGACACCCGGGACGTGCGCTGGTCCGAGCTCAAGCACACCGCGCGGTTCGTGTGCACGACCGACGCGGTGAACAACCAGATCGCGTCGTTCTACTCGGGCGCGATGAGCGAGGCCGGCCAGATCGAGCTCGCGCCGGTGTGCGACCGCGTCGGCACCCCCGACCTCGTCGTCATCGGGCCCAACGACCCGACGGCGATGGTGCGCCACACCCGCGAGTGCCGGGAGCGCGGCATCGCCTTCGCCGCCGACCCCAGCCAGCAGCTGGCCTGGGCCGACGGGGCGATGATCCGCGACCTGGTCGACGGCGCCGACCTGCTGTTCACCAACGAGTACGAGTCCGCGCTGCTCATGCAGAAGACCGGTTGGGACGCCGGCGAGATCCTGGGCCGGGTCGGCACCTGGGTGACCACCCGGGCGGCCAACGGCGTGCTCGTCCGCGCGGCCGGGGCCGACCCGATCGAGGTCATCGCCGTCCCCGAGACCAAGCCGGTGGAGCCCACCGGCGGCGGCGACGCGCTGCGGGCGGGGTTCATCGCCGGCCGCACGTGGGGGCTGGGTCTCGAGCGGGCGACCCAGCTCGGCTCGGCGGTGGCCACCGAGGCCGTCGAGGTGGTCGGCACCCAGGAGTACGAGCTGCGCCGCGAGCCGTTCCTCGAGCGGTTCGCCGCGGCCTTCGGCGACGACGCCGCCGCCGAGGTCGCCGCCCACCTGCCCGGCTGAGCACACCGTCGGCGCACCGGCCCCCGACGTCCCGGCGTGCGCCGGGCCCTGCCACGGCGACCCGTGCCGCTAGCCGCCGCGGACCTGCTCGCCGATGCCCGGGTCGGCTGACCACGTCGCGTAGGGGATGCGGGGGATGCTCTTCACCTCGCCGATGGTCGACCACTCGTTGCCGCCGAGGCGGGCCAGCGGCCGGAGTTCCTCGATGCGCGGGCGGCCGTCGCGGACGGCGCTCTCCCACACGCTGATCCACTCGACCCGGCCGAAGACGACGGTGCTGTCGCCCAGCCGCAGCGTCGAGTGCAGCGTGCACTCGATGCTCACCGGCGACTGCGCCACCCGCATCGCGGCGACGCGCTCGCTGGGCTCGAGCCGCACACCGGCGTGCTCGGCCTCGCTCTGGTCGGGCGGGAAGTCGGTGCCGGTGGCGTTGGCCTGCTCGAACAGCGCCTCCGGGACGAGGCTGACGGTGAAGTCGCCGGTGGCCTCGACGTTGTTCAGCGAGTCCTTCCGGCCCACCGAGGTGAACTGCACGATCGGCGGCTTCACGCAGGCCACCGTGTAGAAGGAGTGCGGCGCCAGGTTGTGCACCCCCTCGGCCGAGTGGCTGCACACCCACGCGATCGGCCGCGGGACGACGACGGAGTTGACCACCCGGTAGAAGTCGCGCGGGGCCATCGCCGCGGGGTCGAAGGTCGTGCGGGCGGGCGAGTCGGGCGAGGTCACACCCCATCCTCGCCCGCCCGGGCGCCGGTCACCCGCCGACGGGTCGGCCGCGCCAGGTGAGCGTGCCCCGCCGGTGCCCGGCCACCGACCCGGCCAGCAGCACGTCGAGGGCCAGCAGCGACACCGGGTGGGCCAGCGCGTCGGGCCACACCCGCCCGCCGGTCGCCGCCGCGCTCACCGCCCGCCCGGCCACCCCGGCCAGGTACCCGGCCAGCCCGGCCCGGGAGCCGCGCAGCGCGGCCAGGGCCGGCAGCACCCCGACGGCGGTCAGCACCGCGGCCGCGGCCAGGCCGGCGGCCGGGGAGCCGCCGACCGAGGCCCACAGGGACTTGCCGTAGCCCTCCCGCATCGCCGCCCACCCGTCGTACATCCGGCACTCGGCCAGCGCGGCGCCGGCAGCGGGGACCGCGCGGCCGCCCGCCCGCTTCACCGCGCGGGCCAGCGCGACGTCCTCGACCACCTCGTCGCGCACCGCCGCGTGCCCGCGGGCGCGCAGGTACCCGCGGCGGGTCAGCGCGAGGAACTGGCCGTTGGCCGCGGTCAGGGACGGCCGCGGCGAGCGCTCGGCGGCCCGCAGCGGCAGCGTCGTCATCCACAGCCACGGCGACAGCGGCTGCACCAGGCGCTCGGCCAGGGTGCCGGCCACCGGCCGCGGCCACGGCGAGACCAGGTCGAGGCCGTGCGCGTCGAGCAGCCACACCGCGGCGGCCACCGCGTCGGGGGTCAGGCGGACGTCGGCGTCGACGAAGAGCAGGACGCCGTCCTCGGTCATCGTCTGCGCGCCCACCCAGCAGGCGTGTGGCTTGCCCAGCCAGCCCGCCGGCGGGGGAGGGGCGGTCACCAGCCGCACCCGCGGGTCGGCGACCGACCGGACGACGTCGGCGGTGCCGTCGGTGGAGCCGTCGTCGACGACGACCACCTGCAGGAGCGGCACGCCGCGCGAGGCCAGGACCGCGGCCAGGCAGCCGCCGACCTGCGCCTCCTCGTCGCGCACCGGGACGACGACGGTGACCGGCCGGGTCACCTCCGGCGGGTCGGCCGGGGGACGGCGCAGCAGGCGGGCGTTGACCGAGGCGTGCGCGGCGCCGGCGACCGCCAGCCCGGCGAGGACCCGCAGCGCCGGACCGCTCACGGACGGCGGGCCTGCACGGCCAGGGTGGCCAGCACCGGCACCGACAGCGCCGCGCCCCAGGCCGCCGAGCCGGGCAGGTCCAGCCACAGCGCGTGGGCCAGCGCGCCGCCGAGCACCATCCAGGCGATCACCAGCAGCGGGGCGGCCACGGCGGCCCCGGAGCCGGCGCGGGGGCCGCCGGGCAGCGCGGTGCGGGCGACGACGAGGTCGAGCAGTGTCATGAGCACCAGGCCGGCCAGCAGCCAGCCGCCGAGGTTGGTCAGCGGCACGGTGTCGATGCCCGGCAGGCCCGGCTGCGGCCGCGCCCAGGTCCAGTAGCCGGCCTGCACCAGCTGCGGGTCGAGGACGACGTCCCAGGCGGCGAACACCGCGGCGGCCACGACGACCCGCGCGGCCCGCTGCCGGCCGGGCCGGACCCGGCGGGTGAGCACCACCGCCAGGACCCGGCTCGGCCAGGCCATCATCAGCCAGGCCAGCGGCACGAGGAACGGGACGCGGAGCAGCGTGGGGCCGAGCGCGTCGCTGTAGGCGTAGGGGCCGTAGGGGAACCCCGTGGCCGTCCCCACCGCCTCGAAGGCCACCGCGGCGACGACCACCAGCCCCAGGACCGCGGCAGCGGTGCGGGCGCCGTGCGCGGCCGCCGCGGAGGTCACCGAGACCGCCGAGCCCACCAGCACGATCGTCCAGGACACCGCGTCGCGGGCGGAGCCGTCGGTGAGGGGGTAGGCGATCGCGGCGAGGACGAGCAGCACGGCCAGCACGAGCGGGAGCCGCGCCCACGCCGGCGCGCCGGCCCGCCGGAGGTGCGCCGTCGCGGCGCTCATCGTGCGCGGGCCGTGCGCACCAGCCGGCCGACCGCGCTCTGCACGCGGGCCCGGGCGCGGGGGAGCCGCCCGCGGTCGGCCAGCACCACGCGCGCCGCCGTCCGGCCGGAGTTGCCCGACACCCCGCCGCCGGGGTGGGTGGAGGCGCCGGCCAGGTAGAGCCCGTCGAGGCCGGGCACGCGGTAGCCCGACAGCGCCGGCGTCGGCCGGAAGGCGAACATGCTGGCCAGGCCCATCTCCACGTGCATGACGTTGCCACGCAGCAGCGACAGCTCCCGTTCCAGCAGCAGCGGCGTCTGCACGTGGAGCTGCTGCACCGAGTCGGCGAAGCCGGGCGCGAACCGGTCGACCGCCGCGACCAGCCGCTGCGCCTCCGCCTCGGCGAGGGCGTCCCAGTCGCCGCCGTCGGCGAGGTCGTAGGGGTACCACTGCCCCCACACGGTGACCACGTGCTGCCCGGGCGGGGCGAGGGTGTCGTCGCTCGCGGAGAAGCACATCGCCAGCGGCACCGGCTCGCGCGGCAGCCGGCCGGCCAGCCAGTCGCCGTGCGCGGCGGCCAGCTGCGCCCGGTCGGTGCACAGCAGCTGCAGCCCCTGCGCGGAGACGGCGGGGTCGACGCCGGGGTAGGCGGGCAGCGCGTCGGTGAGCGCGCGCAGCACCAGCCCGAAGCCGTTGCCGACCGGGGGTGCGGCGTCGGCGAGCGCCGCCGGGGCGTGGTCGCCGGCGAGGTCGCGGGTGGCCAGCACGTGGCAGGCGGCGACGACGACCGGGGCGTGCACCCGCCGTCCCGACGTCGTCTCGACGCCGGTCACCCGGCCGTCGTCGACCAGCAGCCGCGCGGCGCCGTCGCCGAGGGTCACCCGGCCGCCGTCGGCCTCCAGCCGGGCGCGCAGCGCCTGGGTCAGCCCGCCGGAGCCGCCCACCGGGTGGCCCGGGGGGACGTCGTGCAGCAGCGCCACCCAGGCGACCATCGCCGCGGTGCCGGGCTCGGACATCGGCGGGCCCGACTGCGCGCCGAACCAGGCCAGCGCCGCCTTGAGCCGCTCGCTGCTGAACCAGCGGTCGAGCAGCGCGTCGCCGGAGCCGAGGAAGTCGACGGCCAGGTCGCCGCCGGGTGTGCGCGGGCTGTCCCCGGTGGGCGCTCCGAGCGGCCAGAAGGCGCGGGCCAGGCCCAGGGGGGTGGGCCGGCGGCCGAAGGAGTCGACGACGGCGCGGCTGCGCGGGCCCCACACGCCGACGAAGCGGCGGTAGGCGGCGGCGTCGTCCTCGCCGCAGGCGGCGGCGATCGACGCGCAGGTGGCGTCGAGGTCGACGGAGAAGACCAGCGGGCGGCCGTCCGGGCCGGGGTCGCCGGGGGCCGGCGCGGGGGCGAACCCCCACGGGTCGCAGTCGAGGTAGCGCAGCCCGGCTGCTGCGAGGTCGAGCTCCTCGACGACGCCGCTGTGCCGGACGATGACGTGGGCGCTGGAGCCGCGGTCGACGCGGACGCCGGGCCAGCGCTCGACGGTCGACACCGCGCCGCCGAGCACCTCGTCGCGCTCGACCACCTCGACGGCCAGGCCCGCGCGGGCGAGGTAGCAGGCGGCGACCAGCCCGTTGTGACCCGCGCCGACGACGACGGCGTCGACGCTGCGGTCGGGCTCCGGCACGCCGGTCAGGACGCGCTCGCGCGCAGCGGGAGCCGGGCGCCGAGGATGGCGAAGGGGCGGGCGTCGCCGGGGAAGTGGTGGCCGCGGGCGAGGTCGACGAACCCGTCGGCGTGGTACAGCCGGAAGGCCTTGGTGTCCGCGTCGGGCGTGGACAGCAGCGCCGCCGGCGCGGGGACGCCCTCGACCAGCGCGTGCAGCAGCCGGCGGCCCAGGCCGCGGCTCTGCGCCTGGGGGTGGACGTGCAGCTCGCACACCTCGAACGCGCCGGGCAGCCAGCGCTTGGCGGTGCGCCGGTCGAGCGCGGCGCGCACCTGGTCGTGCCACCACTGGCCGGGGGCGATGAGGTAGCCGTAGCCGAACCCGACCAGCTGCTCGCCGTCGGGGGTGGCGGCGAACGCGCCGACGGCCCGGAACCCCGGGCGCTCGGTGTGCTGGACGGCGTAGCCGTAGCGACCGGCCACCACCGAGGCGTCGTAGCCCATCGCCTCCCCGTAGATGGACAGCGCCTCGTGCATGTGGTCGCGCAACCACCCGACGGGGAGCTCGGTCACCCGCGTCGCGGGTGTCGTGCCGGTCACGGTTCTCTCCTCGCTCACCGAACCACCACCGCGGGGTCCGGGGTGGTCGTGGTGCTCACGGTCGTGGTCCGCGCGGCCTGCGTCGGCCCGTCGCCGACCTCGGCGGCGGTGCCGGCGGTCAGCCGCAGCAGCTCGTCGTAGCTGGTGGGGAAGACCGCGGACGGGTGCCCAGCCGCGGCCCAGACGCGCTCGTGGCGGGCCAGCTCGACGTCGACCAGCGTGCCGATGGGCGCGGGGTGGCCGAGGGGGGCCACCCCGCCGATGGGCTGGCCGGTGTGTGCGCGGACGAAGTCGGCCGAGGCGCGGTCGACGCGGGGGACGCCCAGCAGCGTGGCGACCCTCCTGACGTCGACCCGGTGGGCGCCGCTGGTGAGCACCAGCAGCGGTGAGCCGCCGACGTCGAACACCAGACTGTTGGCGATCGCCCCGACCGGGACGCCGAGCGCGGCGGCGGCCTCGGCGGCGGTGTGTGCGCCCGACGGGAGCTCGTGGACCCGCCCGCCGGCGCCGGCCTCGGCGAGGAGGTCGGCGAACGCGGCCACCCGGGGGTGGGTGGGGCGGCTCATGGGGTCGATCCTGCCACCGCTGTCGGTGCCTCGCCGTACCGTCCGGCGCGCACGGAGGGGGAGGGACCGGGACGGTCCTCCTCCCGGGCGGGTCCCGCTTGACGCGACGGGCGGGGTCGGGTGTACTCGACTCGTTCGAACAGGCGTTCGAACGGCTGGCCACCGCTCCCGGGACCTTCCCCGCCCGGGCGGAGGCCGGCCGGTCAGGAGCACGGGGTGGGGAGTCGGGCATGAGCCGGGTGCTGGGTGAGGTCGGCGAGCGGGTCGGCGAGGAGGTGCGGGTCGAGCGGGGGCCGCTCGGCCCGGCGCAGTTCTGGCGCGGGCAGTGGCGGTACGTCGTCGGCGAGCTGCTCGACTCGTGGGTGGAGACCGCGCCCTGGTGGCAGCGGCCGGCCGACCTGCCCGGTGGTGCCTCGGCCGACCTCGTCGCGCCCCGTGAGGTCTTCCGGGTCGAGGCGGTGCGGGCCGGGCGCTCGCGGATGAGCTTCGCCGGGGTCTACGACCTGTGCTGGGACGCCGCCGACAACCGGTGGTCGCTCGTGCGGGTGCACGACTGATGGGCGCCGCGCACGCCATGGCCGACCAGCTGCCCCTCCCGCCGCCGCTGCCGGCGGCCGCGGCCCAGCTGCTCGACCAGGCCACCCGGGCGCTGGGCGAGGCCGCCCGCGCCACCGACGCACGCGAGCGCTACGCCACCGCCCACCTCGGCGCGCTGCGCGCCGCCGCTGCGGTGCTCGCCGCCCGCACCCGGCCGGAGAGCGGCCGCCGCCGGCCGCGCAGCGCCTGGGTGCTGCTCGAGCAGGTCGCCCCGGAGCTGGGAGAGTGGGCCACCTTCTTCGCCGCCGGTGCCGCCAAGCGCGCCGCGGCCGAGGCCGGGCTGTCCCGCGCGGTGACCGAGCGCGAGGCCGACGACCTGGTCCGCGACGTCGGCGCCTTCCTCACCGTGGTCGACGACCTGCTCGGCCGCACGCCCGAGCCGGCTCCGCGTCCGCGGGTGGTCGGCGGCACCGCCCACCGTCCCGTCCGCGGGCGGTGACCGGCGACCCCTTCGTCCACCTGCACGTCGCCTCCGGGTACTCCCTGCGGTACGGGGCCAACCACCCTGCCGACCTGGTGGCGCGCGCCGCCGAGCACGGCATGACGGCGCTGGCGCTGACCGACCGTGACGGCCTCTACGGCGCGGTGAAGTTCGCGCTCGCCTGCCGGTCGGCGGGGCTGCGACCGCTGTTCGGGGTCGACCTCGCGGTCGCCCCTGCGGTGGACACCGCCGTGCCGCCCGCCCGGGCACAGGTGCTGGGCGACGACGACGAGCTGTCCGCGCGCAGGGCCGCACGCCAGGGCGCGGGTGGGCGGGGCGCGGATGGGCGGGGCGCGGAGGGGCGGGGCGCGGGTGGGCGGGGCGCCGCGGGACGGGCGACCCCTGCCCGGCGCAGCCCGGTGCGCGGTGGGGCGAGCGTCGACCAGCGGCTGCCGCGGGTCACCTTCCTCGCCCGCGACGGCGCCGGCTGGCGGTCGCTGTGCCGGTTGACCAGCGCCACGCACCTGCGCGGCACCCGCGGGGAGCCGGTGGCCTCGCTGGCGATGGCCGCCGAGCACGCTCCGGGCCTGGTCGCGGTGCTGGGGCCGGACTCGCCGGTGGGCCGGGCGCTGGCCGCCGGGCGGGCCGACGTCGCCTCCGCCCGGCTGGCCGCCTGGCGCTCGGTGTTCGGTCCCGGCTCGCTGGTGGTCGAGCTGGTGCACCACCGCGGCCGGGGCGACCGCTCCCGCGCGCAGCGGCTGATGCGCTTCGCCGCCGAGGAGGGCGTGCCGGTGGTGCTCACCAACGCCGTCCGGTACGTCGACGCCCTCGACGCCCCGACCGCCGACGTCCTCGACGCCTCCCGGCGGCTGGTCGCCCTCGACTCCCGGCACGTCGACCGGCGCACCGCGGAGGGGTACCTGAAGTCGGGCAAGGAGATGGCCGAGGTCGCCGGGGACCTCGCCGGCCCGGACCGCGACGCGGCGCTGCAGCTGCTCGAGCGCACCGCCCGGCTGGCCGAGCAGTGCGCCGTCGACGTCGCCGGCGACCTCGGCGTGGGGTCCGTCCGCTATCCCGAGCTCGACGTCGTCACCGCGCCCGGCGAGCGGGGGATGAGCCCGTCCCAGGTGCTGCGCGACCGCTGCGAGGCGGGGCTGGGCCGGCGGGGGATGGCGGCCACCGGCGGGGTCACCCGGCGGCTGGACGACGAGCTGGCCGTCATCGACTCCCTCGGCTACCCGTCCTACTTCCTCACCGTCGCCGACGTGGTCGACCTCATCAGGAGCCTGCGGGTCCGCGCGGCGGCCCGGGGGTCGGGCGCGGGCAGCCTGGTGACGTACCTGCTGGGCATCTCCGACGTCGACCCGATCCGCTACGGCCTGCTGATGGAGCGGTTCCTCTCCCCGCTGCGCCACCAGCTGCCCGACGTCGACATCGACGTGGAGTCCGCCCGGCGGATGGAGGTCTACGACGCGGTCATCGACCGCTTCGGCGCCCACCGGGTCAGCTGCATCTCGATGATGGACACCTACCGGGTCCGGCACGCCATCCGCGACGTCGGCGCCGCGCTCGGGTTGCCGCCGGCCGAGGTCGACGCCGTCGCCAAGGCCTTCCCGCACATCCGGGCCAACCAGGTGCACGCCGCGCTGCGCGACCTGCCGGAGCTGCGGGCCAGCCGGCTCGGCTCGCGCCGCGGCGGCGGCACCGGCGACCTCGACCTGCTCTTCGACCTCGTCGCCCGGCTCGACGGCCTGCCCCGGCACATCGCGCTGCACCCGTGCGGCGTGCTGCTCTCCGACGCGACGCTGCTCGACCGCACGCCGGTGGAGAGCAGCTACCTCGGCTACCCGATGAGCCAGTTCGACAAGGACGACGTCGAGGAGCTCGGGCTGCTCAAGCTCGACCTGCTGGGCATCCGGATGCAGTCGGCGATCGCCCACGCCCTCGACGAGGTGGCCCGGGTCGACGGCGAGACCGTCGACATCGACGCGATCCCGCGCGACGACCCGACGACCTTCGAGCTGATCCGCAGCACCCGGACCCTCGGCATGTTCCAGATCGAGTCGCCGGGACAGCGCGAGCTGGTCGGCAAGTTCGGGCCCGAGACGTTCGAGGACATCGTCATCGACATCTCGCTGTTCCGGCCCGGCCCGGTGAAGAGCGACATGGTGACGCCGTTCCTCCTGGCCCGGAACGGCTGGCGGGAGCCGGTCTACCCGCACCCCGACCTCGCGCCGTACCTGCGGGAGACCGCCGGTGTCGTGGTCTTCCACGAGCAGGTGCTGCAGATCGTGGCGCAGATGACCGGCTGCGACCTCGCCCAGGCCGACGAGGCGCGCCGCGCGCTGGGTGACAAGGAGCTGCACCCGGAGGTGCGGGCCTGGTTCATGCCCGTGGCGCTGTCGCGCTACCCGGTCGAGGTGGTCGAGCAGGTGTGGGAGGTGCTGGTCGCCTTCGGCTCGTTCGGCTTCTGCAAGGCCCACGCGGCGGCGTTCGCGCTGCCCACCTACCAGTCGGCGTGGCTGAAGACCCACCACCCCGCCGCCTTCCTCGCCGGGGTGCTCACCCACGACCCGGGCATGTACCCGAAGCGGCTGATCCTCGACGACGCCCGCAACTTCGGCGTCCGGGTGCTGGGGCTGGACGTCAACGCCTCGGCCGGCGTCTACCGGGTGGAGCGGCTGGCCGGGTCCGACCGGCGGGAGGACTGGCGCCCACCGGAGTGGATGCCGCCGGCGATGCGCGACCCGTCGGCCTACGGGATCCGGCTCGCCCTCGCCGACGTCAAGGGCATCTCCGAGGAGGAGGTCGAGCGGATCGTCGTCGGGCAGCCGTACCGGTCGCTCACCGACTTCTGGACGCGGGCGTCGGTGTCCCGCCCGGTGGTCGAGCGGCTGGTGCTGGCCGGCGGCTTCGACTCCCTGTACGGCTTCGGGGTGCGCGACCGCGAGGCCGGCCGGCCCACCCGCGCCCGCGGGTCGGTGACCCGCCGCGACCTGCTGCTGCAGATCAGCGAGCTCGACCGGTGGAGCCGCAGCGGGGCCAGGGCCGGCTCGGTCGGGCAGCTCAGCCTCGACCTGCTCGGCGTGCAGCTGCCCGGGGAGCCCGACGGCGACGGCGGCCCGGCCGGGACGGCGCTGTCCTGGAGCGCGGGGTCCGGACTGCCCGAGTTCACCGACGCCGAGCTGGTGCGGGCCGAGCTGGAGGTGCTCGGGCTGGACGCCAGCCGGCACGTCGTCGACTTCTACCGGCCCTTCCTCGCCGCGGTCGGCGCGGTGCCGGCCGGTGAGCTGCTCGGCAGCCGCAGCGGGGCCGAGGTGCTGGTCGCCGGGGTCAAGGTGGCCACCCAGACCCCGCCGATCCGGTCGGGGCGCCGGGTGGTCTTCGTGACCCTCGACGACGGCACCGGCTGTACCGACTCGACCTTCTTCGAGGACGTGCAGGGGCCCTACGCCGCGACGGTGTTCCACTCCTGGCTGCTGGTCGTCCGCGGGGTGCTGCGGCGCACCGGCCCGCGTGGGGTGTCGATCCGGGCGACCGGGGCGTGGGAGCTCCCGGCGCTGCACGAGGCGTGGGAGACCGGCGGGCCGGCCGCGGTGGCCGAGCACATGGCCGCGCCGGGGGAGTACACCGAACAGGCCATCACCGGGGCGGCGGCCTCGCACGGGTCCCGGCCGGTGGTGGTCAAGCCGGTGCTCGTGCACCCGACCGGCTTCCGCATGTCGCCCTACGCCGACATCAAGCCCGCCGGCGACGACGCCGCGACCGCCGCGCGGCGAGCCGCTGCCGCACCGCGCAAGCTCTGGCACTCCAGCCCGGGCAGCCCGGGCCACTGAGGAAGGACCCCGTCCTCCCCACCCCTCGCAGGGCTCAGTGGAGGGACGCCCTGCCCCCGCCCCTCGCGAGCTCGGGGCGGTGCCCGCAGGGCGCCGGGGACGGGGCCGCCGCTGCCCCCCGTGCCGCCGGCCCGTCGGCGCACCGTTCACCGATGACTCCGGCGGCACGACGCGGTCTACTCCTCGACGCCGGCATCCGCGCCCGGCCCCCGAGGAAGAGGACCCGCCATGCCGAAGCAGATCCCGTGCCTGTGGTTCGACGGCCGCGCCGAGGAGGCGGCGCAGTACTACACGTCGGTCTTCCCCAACTCCTCGATCGACCAGGTCACCCGGTACGGCCCCGGCACGCCGATGCCGGAGGGCAGCGCCATGACGGTCGGCTTCACCCTCGACGGCCAGGCCTACGTCGGTCTCAACGGCGGCCCGCAGTTCCCCTTCACCGAGGCGATCTCCTTCCAGATCCACTGCGCCGACCAGGACGAGGTCGACCACTACTGGTCCCGCCTGACCGACGGCGGCGAGGAGGGGCAGTGCGGCTGGCTCAAGGACCGCTTCGGGGTCTCCTGGCAGGTCGTCCCCGTCGAGATGTTCGCGCTGCTCGGCGACCCCGACCCCGGCCGCGCCCAGCGGGCCACCGAGGCGATGCTGCAGATGCGCCGGATCGACGTCACCACCATCCGGGAGGCCGCCGACCGCGTCCCCGCCTGAGACGGCCCCTCTGCAGGGCCCCGCTGCGAGCCTGTGAGCGGTGGGGGCGGAGGGGTCCTCCAGCCGCCACTAGGCTCCGACGGGTGCCGCCGACTGCCCCCGCTCCGTCCTCCGGCGAGCAGCTGCCCGTCCGCACCGCCGCGGTCTGGGCCGCGCTCGACCCGGTCGTCGGCGCGGGGACGCAGCTGCGGGTGCTCGACGTCGGCGGCGGCAGCGGCGTCTTCGCCGTCCCGCTCGCCCGCCTCGGCCACGAGGTCACCGTCGTCGACCCCAGCGCCGACGCCCTGGCCACCCTCCAGCGGCGCGCCCAGACCGCCGGCGTCGGCGACCACGTGCGGGGCCTGCAGGGCGACGGCGACCTGCTGCACGAGCTCCCCCTCGGCAGCGGCCAGCCGGGGACGGACGACAGCGGCGGCTACGACCTCGCGCTGTGCCACTCGGTGCTGGAGGTCGTCGACGACCCCTCGGCCACCCTCGACGAGATCACCCGCGCGCTGCGCCCCGGCGGCCAGGTGAGCGTCGCGACCGCCAACCGCGCCGGCGCCGTCCTCGCCCGTGCACTCGGCGGCCACCCCAAGGAGGCGCTGGCCCTCCTCGAGGACCGCGACCCCGCGCCCGGCCGCACCCGCCCCGCCCGCCGCCGCTTCGGTCCCGACGACCTGCTCGCCCTCGTCACCGCGGCCGGCCTGCGGCCGGGAGAGTGGCGCGGCGTCGCGGTCGTGAGCGACCTGCTCGACGCCGCCTCCGGCGCCGACCCGGAGGCCGTCCGCCGTCTCGAGCTCGCGCTGGCCGGCACCTCGCCCTACCGCGACGTCGCCACCGGCCTGCACGTCCTGGCCACCCGCCCCTGATGTCCTCTCCGGGTCGGCCCCGTCCCGGGTCCCGCCGTGAGCTCGCGAACGGTGGGGAGGACGGGGTCCTGCACCTGCTGCCGCCCGACCTCACCCGCCCCGCCTACGGCACCGCCACCCTGGCCGACGTCCTGCCGGGCGTCGCCGCCGCCCTCGGCGCCCACGTGGACCGCGGCGACCTGCCGCCCGACCCGCTCGTCCTCGCGGGGGCCCTGGCCGGCGCCCGCCGGGTCGCCGTCCTGCTCGTCGACGGGCTCGGCGCGCACCTGCTGCGCGCGCACGCCGAGCACGCCCCGGTGCTGGCCGGCCTCGCCACCCCCGCCGGCGACCTCGCCGCCCCCTGCCCGAGCACCACCCCGGTCAGCCTCACCACCCTGGGCACCGGCGTCCCGCCCGGCGGGCACGGCGTGCTCGGTTTCGTCACCGCCGTCCCCGGGGAGGACCGCACCCTCAACCACGTGCAGTGGGCCGACGACCCCGACCCCGCGGTGTGGCAGTCCCGGCCGACGGTCTTCGAGCAGCTCGCCGCCGCCGGCGTCCCGGTCACCGCCGTCGCGCCCTACGCCTACCGGGGCTCGGGCCTGAGCACGGCGGCCTACCGCGGCGCCGGCTACTCCGGCACGGTCGGCGCCGGCGACCTCGCCGCCGTCGTCCTGCAGTCCCTGGCCGCGGCGCCCACCGGCCTGGTCTACGGCTACACCCCCGAGCTCGACCTGACCGGGCACGTCCGCGGCGTCGACTCCGAGAGCTGGCGGCTGCAGCTGGCGCTGGTCGACCGGCTGGTCGAGCAGGTGGTCACCGGCCTGCCCGACGACGCCGCCCTGCTGGTCACCGCCGACCACGGCATGCTCGACGTCCCCCCGCACACCCGCGTCGACCTCGACGAGGAGCCCGAGCTGCTCGACGGCGTCGCCCTGCTGGCCGGCGAGCCGCGGGCGCGCTACGCGCACGCGGTCCCCGGTGCCGCCGACGACGTCCTCGACGCCTGGCGCGGGGTGCTCGGCGACCGCGCTTGGGTCGCCAGCCGCGAGGAGGCGGTGGCCAGCGGCGTCTTCGGCGCCGTCGACGACGGCCTGGCCGCCCGCATCGGCGACGTCGTCGCCCTGGCCCGCGGTCCCTGGGCCATGACCGCCGGCCTCTCCGAGCCCGGCCCGAGCCGGCTCGTGGGCTACCACGGCTCGCTGACGGACGCGGAGCTGGCGATCCCGCTGCTGCTCGCCCGCGGGCGGGCACTCGGCTAACGAGCCGCGGTCACCGACAGCGCCGTCCACACCCGCGGGTGCGCCGGGTGCAGCGCCCGGCAGGTCAGCTGCGCCGCCTCGTCGGAGGGCCGGCTCTCCACCCGGACGACGACGTCGCCGTCGGGGCCGGCCAGCACCACCTCGAACCGCTCCACGCCGGCGGCCTCCTCGGCGTCCGAGCCGGGCAGCCGGTGCGAGGCGCGCAGCGGCAGGTCGTCCACGCCCAGCAACCCGAGCTGCTCCCGGGCGGCCTCCTGCGCCGCCTGCGCCGGCATCGGCAGGCCGGCCCGCCCGCGCAGCCAGGGCAGCGCCACCTGCCCGCGGGAGTGCGCGGCGACCAGGTCGGCGCCGTCGCCGGGGACCTGTCCGTAGGCGAAGCCGTGCGGCAGGACGAGCACGTTGCCGGCGAACCGGCAGCCGCCGAGGTGGCTGCACTCCCACACGTCGGCCGGGCCGGGGGCGGGCAGCGCCCGGGCCAGCGGCCGGCCGCGCAGCGCGCAGCAGGCGTCGTGCTGGCCGTGCGTGCACACCAGGTAGGTGGGACCGTCGGCCCGCTCGCCGACCGACCCGTCCCACGGGACGTCGAGCAGGTCGGCGTCCTCGGCGCGCACCGACCACCACAGCCCCTCGTGGCCGGGACGGCCGTCGGCGTAGGCCCAGCGGCGGCCGGAGTCGGCCAGCCGGTCGCCGGGACGGCGGACCAGCAGCACCCGCACGCCCTCGGCCCGCGCCCGGGAGGACAGACGGGCGGCCACACCCGCGTCGAAGCGGGACTGGGTCAGCGCGTCGCGGCCCCACGGCCCCGGTTGCTCGACCAGCAGCCAGCGCTGCGCCGGCCCGGCCGTCGCCTCGGGGGAGTCGCCCCGCGTCAGGGCCGTGACCGAGCAGCGGGTCGCGTCCAGCCGGCCCACGCGGGCAGCGGACGGGACCGACCCGCCGGGACGATCGGCCGGCGCGGCGCTCACCCGGGGCAGGGCAGCGGGCTCACGACCCGGTCCCGAGGGCGTCGGCACGCTCCCCATCGTCCCCGCCGGCGTCCGTCGCCGGGGCGCCGGGAGCGTGCGGGCCGGGCTCCGGGGCGGTGGCGGGGACGCCGTCGACCGCCCCGCCCGCTCCGTGCCCGCCGGGGAGGGAGGCGTCGGCCACCACCGCGACCGACTCGGTGACCAGCCGCCGGGCGAGGGTGAGCCGGTCGTCGGCGTCGAGCCCCGGCAGGTCGGCCACCTTGAGCTCCCCGGCGGCCAGCAGCTCCGCCAGCGCGGGCCGGGTCGTGGCGGGGAACTCGTGCCGGCGGCGGCCGCCGAGCAGGACGACCCGATCGTCGGAGGCCCGGTCGTCGGAGGCCCGGTCGCCGGAGACAGGGTCGTCGGGAGCAGGACGCAGGGTGCAGCGCAGCCGACGGCGCAGCCGCAGCACGGTGTCGGGCGAGAGCGCCGCGGCCGCGGTCGCCTGCGCCAGAGGGGCGACCGGCTCGGGGCGCACCTGCCCCCAGGTCCGCTCGCGCACCCGGTCGGCCACCTGATCGGGGTCGACCCGGTCCAGCCACTCCTTCAGCGCGCCCACCACGGTCGCGACGTCGTCGCGCAGGGTCGCGAGGTCGGCGAGGTCCAGGCCCACCGGCAGCGAGCGCCGCAGCTCCCGGTCGTCGGCGGCCAGCACCCGCACCAGGTCCAGCGCCTGCTCGGCGGCCGCCCAGCGGGTGACCGGGTGGACGCCGATGGTCAGGTGCGCGCTGGTCTGCCCCAGCGCCACCGCCGAGTGCAGGTAGCCGCGGGGGAGGTAGAGGGCGTCGCCGGGGCGCAGCACGGCGTCGACCACCGGCTCGCGCTCCGCGGCGGCGGCCACCGCGGCCGCGCGGTCGTTCCACGGCTGGGTGCGCAGCGGGTCGGGCAGCACCGGCTCGTGGATGCGCCAGTGCTTCTCGCCGGCCACCTGCAGCACGAAGACGTCGTGCACGTCGTAGTGGGGGCTGAACCCGCGCGAGGACGGCGGGGTGACGTAGGCGTTGACCTGCGTGGGGTGCCCCAGGTCGGCGGCCAGCTGGTCGGCGAACTCGATCAGCGGCGGCCAGAGCCGGTGCAGGCCCTGCAGGACGACGGTGCTGCCGTCGGCGAACAGCCGCAGCACGGCGTCGGAGGAGACCTGGTCGGCGATCTCGGCGCCGGCACCACCGGAGGTGGTGAACCGCTTCGGGTCGACGACGGCGCCGTCCTTGGCGATGCGGATGAACGGGGTCCGCAGGCCGCGCCGCGAGAGCAGCTCGTCGACGTCGGCCAGGGTGAGCAGGTCGGAGAAGGACTCCCCGGTGTCCTCGGCGCGGGCCAGCAGCGGACGGCGGGACCAGTGCTGCGCGGCGAAGACCTCGGGATCGAGGTGCGTGCACCGGCGCAGGGCCGGGCGGAGGTCACCCCCACCCGGCCCCACGGCGGTCGGGTCCTGGCTCAGGCCGAACCGTCCGCGCCGCCGTCGGCACCGCCGTCGGCCCCACCGTCCGAGCCGCCACCGGCCGCACCGCCGTCGGCCGGGCCGTGGCCGGCGCCGCCGTCCGCGCCACCGTCGGCACCGCCGTCCTGGTGGCCCGGCGTGCCCTCGCCCGCGCCGCTGTCGGCCGGACCCTCCACGCTGGTCATGTCGTCGTCGTCGAGCGCCATCGAGCTCCTCCGGATCCGGATGGGGACCGTCCGCCGGACGGCGGTCGGTCGTGTCCCACCTACCTCGATCGGCGCCGCGCCACACATGCCCCGACCAGCCGTTTCGGGACACGCCACGGCACCTCGGACGACACCCCCCCCGATGACGCGCCGGGTGCCCGGGCGGGCCGCTACCCTCCTCCGGTCGGTCCGAACACGTGTTCGAGGGAAGGGGTGTGCGTGACGCCGTCGCGGGGGCGGGCGGAGGGGTGCAGCGTGCTGCACGTCGACATGGACGCCTTCTTCGCCAGCGTGGAGGTGCGCCGGCGCCCCGAGCTGGCCGGCACGCCGGTGGTCGTGGGCGGGGCCGGCAACCGTGGGGTGGTCACCTCGGCCACGTACGAGGCCCGGGCCTACGGCGTGCACGCCGCGATGCCCACGGCCCGGGCGCTGCGGCTGTGCCCGACCGCGACCGTGCTGCCGGGGGACATGGCGCTCTACGCCGAGGTCTCCCGGTCGGTCATGGCACTGTTCCGGTCGGTGACCCCGCTGGTCGAGCCGCTGTCGCTGGACGAGGCGTTCCTCGACGTCGCCGGGGCCGGGCGCCGGCTGGGCGACGCCGCGCAGATCGGCGAGTACCTGCGCGCCCGGGTCTACGACGAGCAGGGCATCACCTGCTCGGTCGGGGTGGCCGGCACCAAGTTCGTCGCCAAGCTCGCCTCCACCCGCGCCAAGCCCGACGGGCTGCTCGTCGTCCGCCCGGCCGAGGTCATCGACTTCCTGCACCCGCTGCCGGTCGGCGCGCTCTGGGGCGTGGGCGCCAAGACCGAGGAGGTGCTGCTGCGGCTGGGGCTGCGCACCGTCGGCGACCTCGCGCACGTCCCGGCCCGCACGCTGCAGCGCGCGGTGGGGCACGCCGCGGGCAGCCACCTGCACGAGCTGGCCTGGGGGCGCGACCCCCGCCGGGTGGTGCCCGACGAGCCGGAGCGGTCGGCCGGGCACGAGGAGACCTTCGGCACCGACGTCGACGACCCCGCCGTCGTCCACCGGGAGCTGCTGCGGCTGTCCGAGCGGACGGCGGGCCGGCTGCGCGCGGGCAGCTGGCTGGCCCGCACGGTGAGCATCAAGGTCCGCTTCGCCGACTTCACCACGATCACCCGCAGCCGCACCCTCGGCGTCCCCACCGACGTCGGGCAGGAGCTGTACGAGACCGCCCGCGCCCTCTTCGACGCCCTCGGCCTGGACCGGGCCCGGATCCGGCTGGTCGGCGTGCGCGCCGAGCGCCTGGTGGAGGCGGGGTCGGCACCCCGCCAGCTCGAGCTCGGTGCCCGCGAGCACGGTCGCCGCGACGCCGAGCTCGCCGCCGACCGGGCCGCCCGCCGGTTCGGTGCCGGCGCCGTCCGCCCGGCCACCCTCCTGCACCGCGACGGCGACCGCAGGGTGCGCGACGGCCCCCCGCGAGAGTGATCACGAGGACCTCCCGGCGGGTCGCGGCGCACTCGCCTTTCGCACCCCGCAATCGGCTCGTATCCTCGTTGTCACCGCCGGGTAGAGACCGGCGGTATTGGCTCCGCCCACCTGGAGGTCTCGGTGCCGCTCTCCGAGCACGAGCAGCGACTGCTGGAGCAGATCGAGCGCGCCCTCGTCGACGACGATCCCAAGTTCGCCTCCTCCGTCCGCACGGGTGACCGCAGGCTCAAGGCCCGGCGGAAGTTGCAGCTCGGTGCGCTGCTGGTGCTGGTGGGGCTGGCCGTCCTCGTCGGTGGCGCGGTCGCCCCGTCCGTCCCGCTAGGGGTCCTCGGCTTCCTGGTGATGTTCGGCGGGGCCGCCCTCGGTGTCCTGAACTACCGCTCCGCCACCGGCGCCGTCGAGCCCGGCCCGGCCGGCCCGGCCGGCTCGGCCGGCCCGCGCGGTGGCAGCACGGCCCGCGGCCGGGGTGGCAAACCCCGCCGCCAGCCGCTGAAGAACCGGCTCGAGGAGCGCTTCCGCCGCCGCTACGACCAGTAGCCGCACACCCGTCGC
>NZ_JBFNXQ010000008.1:0-99297 GCF_041018925.1 Geodermatophilus maliterrae | reverse complement strand
AAGACGTTGCATTAGTTCGTCGGGAGGCGTCGGGCGCAGATGAGGGTGACGGCCAGGCGGGCCAGCGCGGTGATCGTCGTGGCGGTGCGGTCGTAGCGCAGCGCGAGGCGTTTGTAGGACAGCAGCCAGCCCAGGGTGCGTTCCACGACCCAGCGGTGCCGGCCGAGGCGGGCACTGGAATCCCGGCCGATCCGAGCGATCCGGGTGGTGATGCCGCGCCGGCGTAGGTAACGACGGACCCGCGGGTTGTCGTAGCCCTTGTCCCCGTGCAGCTTGACCGGCCGGCGCCGCGGATGGCCGCGACCGCCCCGCTTGATCGCCGGCATCGAGTCCAGGATCGGTTCGACGAAGAGGCTGTCGTGCCGGTTCGCGGCCGAGATCAGCACGTTCAGCGGCAGCCCGTGCGCGTCGACGAGCAGGTGGTACTTGGTGCCGGCCTTGTCTCCGGTCGGTGGGGTTCGGGCCGGTCAGCTCACCCCCCTTTTCGCGCGGACACTGACGCTGTCGAGGCTGGCCCGCGACCAATCCAGCTGTCCTTGGCTTCCGAGCTCGTTGAGCACGGCTTCGTGCAGCCGGTCGAAGACGCCGGCCTCGGCCCACTCGTGCAGGCGCCGCCAGCAGGTCCAGCCCGAGCCGTAGCCGAGCTCGACCGGCAGCTTGGCCCAGCCGATCCCGGTGGAGAGCACGAAGGCGATGCCTTCGAGCACGTCCCGGTCGGAGACCCGGGGTCGGCCGGTGCGGCCGTGGATGGCCGGCTTGCGCGGTGGGATCAGCGGCTCGACCAGCGCCCACAACTCGTCACTGATCAGCCGCTGCGGCGGGGAAGACACCGACGACATGGCCGGCAGTCTGCGCGGAGCCCTCAAGCTCCGACAGAGCCCGAAGCCCTACTTCCGCAACGTCTCCTTAGCGGTACCCATCAAGCAATCAGCACATTGCTGTGAGGTCTGCCGCCCGCGGAGATGCGCGTGAGCGCGGTCACGGGCGCCGGATGACGACGCTCAGGCGGACCTCGGTGCGGCGAGGAGCGTCTGGAGCCGTCCGAGGAGGGCGTCGGGCCGGTGCAGGTCCACGGCGGTGGCGAAGACGACGCGCCAGTCGACGGAGGTCAACCGGTTCAGGCGCTGCCGGTCCGCGCGGAACTGGGTGGGGTCGCCGTGCCAGGCGCCGTCGTACTCGAGCGCCAGCCGGTGCCCGGGCCAGGCCAGGTCGACCCGTGCCACGAACCGGCCGCCGTCGCGCACGACGAACTGGGCGACCGGTGTCGGGAGCCCCGACCGGAGCAGCAGCAGCCGCAGCCGGGTCTCCTGCGGCGACTCCGCCAGCCCGTCGGCGAGCGCGACCGCCTGGCGCACGTGCCGGCAGTCCCGCCCGGTCAGGACGGCGGCTGCTGTACGGATGCCAGGCAGGTCGGCCGGGCCGCTGCGTACGAACCGGTCGAGGTCGACGACGGCGTCGTCGAGCGGCCTGGTGCGGGCGAGGTCCAGGCCGGTGCGCAGGGGTGTGGTGACCTGCGTGCCGTCCCGCACGGTGACGTCGGTGGGAGCGAGCGCCCGTCGGGTGAGGACCACGCCGGGGACCGCACCGGAGCGGCAGGCGGGCGGGACGGTGCAGGTGACCTCGTCCGCCGAGTCCGCGAGGCCGACGCCCCAGAGGACGGCGGCGCTCCGCCCGCTCACGACGGCTCCGGGGAGCAGGAGGCGCGCCACGGCGTGCGCCCGGACGCAGTGGTCGACGGTGGCCGTGGTGCACGCGTAGACGTCGGGGAAGAGCCGCCGCCATGCCGAGGAGCGCAGCTGTGCCGGCGTCAGCAGTCCGGCCCGCACGACCGCTGAGCCGCGGAAGACGCGGCCGGTCAGTTCCGGTGGACGCATCGGCGGACGGGACACGAGTCGGGATGGTGCCGCGATCGGGCGGTGCCCGGTCGGCGTCATCCACAGGGAGTCGTCGAGATGCGGCTCGACGCGGTCACGAGACCCGCGGAGCCGACGTCGAGCCGCATCTCGGCGGGACTGGCGGCGGTGGGCAGGTAGCGTCGGCGGCATGGTCCGGGCTCTGGGGCTGCCGTTCGACCCGATCGAGCGTGCGGGGGAGACCTGGGAGCAGCGCTTCGGCCCCGCCGCGGCGATGCGCGCGGCGACGTCGGTGTTCCGGGTGCAGCAGATCCTGCTGGCCCGCTTCGACGAGGTGCTGCGGCCGCACGGGATCACCTTCGCCCGCTACGAGGTCCTGGTGCTGCTCACCTTCAGCCGCACCGGGCAGCTCCCGCTCAAGGTCATCGGCAGCCGGCTGATGGTGCACCCGACCAGCGTCACCAACGCCATCGACCGGCTGGTCGCGGCCGGGTTCGTCGACCGCCGTCCCAACCCGGCCGACGGCCGCGGCGTGCTCGCCGGCATCACCGAGCGCGGCCGCGAGGTGGTCGAGGTGGCCACCCGCGAGCTCACCGCGCTCGACTTCGGCCTCGGCGACGTCCCGGAGGACGAGCTGGACACGCTCTTCGAGGTGCTGCGGCGGGTCCGGCTCGGCGCCGGGGACGTCGCGCCGGGCACCGCCGACCGGGGCTGACCGGCCCGCGACACGGCCGGTCCTCCCGGTGGGATCATGGGGGGCATGCAGCCCACCCGTCCCGGACGTCCCGACCCGCGCGCGCAGGCCCAGCAGGCACAGCTGGCCGCCTCCCTGGCCGGTGCGGTCGACCTCGCCGCCGTCAAGGCGCGCTCCGAGGCCGCCGCTCGGGCCCAGGCCGCCCCGCCGCCGAGTGCCGCGCCCTCCGCCGGCGCGGCCGGCTCGGCGGTCGTGGACGTCACCGAGGCCACCTTCCAGACCGAGGTCCTCGACCGCTCCTTCCAGGTGCCCGTGGTCCTCGACCTGTGGGCCGAGTGGTGCGGGCCGTGCAAGCAGCTGTCCCCGGTGCTCGAGCGGCTGGCCGCGGAGGGCGCCGGCTCCTGGGTGCTCGCCAAGGTCGACGTCGACGCCAACCCGGCGCTCGCGCAGGGCCTGCGGGTCCAGGGCATCCCGGCGGTCAAGGCCGTCTGGCAGGGGCAGCTGGTCGCCGAGTTCACCGGCGCCATCCCCGAGGACCAGGCCCGCCAGTTCGTCACCGAGCTGGTGCGCGCGACCACCGGCGGCGCGGTGCCCGGTGCGGCCGAGGACGGGGACGGGGACGACCAGCTCGACGACCCGCGCCTGGACGCCGCCGAGGCCGCCCTGGAGAACGGGGACCTGGAGGCCGCCGAGGCCGCCTACGCCTCGATCCTCGAGACCGAGCCCGACCACCCCGTCGCCGGTCTCGCGCTGCGCCAGGTGCAGCTGTTCCGCCGTGCCGACGCCGCCGGCCCCGACGCGCTGGCCCGCGCCGACGCCGCCCCCGACGACGTCGCCGCCCAGACCCGCGCCGCCGACTTCCTGCTCGGCACCGGCGACGTCGAGGGCGCCTTCACCCGCCTGGTCGACGTCGTCCGCCGCACGTCGGGCGAGGACCGCGAGCAGGCGCGCCAGCACCTGGTCGAGCTGTTCGGCGTCGTCGGCGACTCCGACCCGCGCGTGGCCGCCGCCCGGCGCCAGCTCATGGTCGCCCTGTACTGAGGAAGGACCTCCGGGGTCCTTCGATCAGGCGCCGACGTCGCAGGGCGCCGCGCCCTGCAGGAACCCGGCGCGGAAGACGTCGACCAGCTGGAAGCCGGTCAGCTCGACGTCGGCCAGCACGTCGGGGTCGTTGCCGTACTCGAGCAGGAACTGCACGCTCTCGTCGAGGTCGCCGGGGGAGATGGTCACGCTCAGCTGCTGGTTGTAGACCTGCGCCGCGTACCAGCCGGTCAGGCACACCGCCGACTGCAGGGCGTCGGTGTCGTCGGTGGACAGGCCCAGCTGGTCGCGGGCGGCCAGCGCGTAGGGGATGGACACCCCGGTCACCAGGGCGAAGTCACCCAGCTGGTAGGCGGCGGGCGCGAACTCGGTGACCTCGTAGGCGACCAGCCCGCCGTCGTCGGAGCAGTAGACGAGGTCGACGACGGCCGTCGCGCAGCCCGGCGGGTTGCCGGAGAACGTCTCCAGCGGCGGGGGCTCGAACGTCCCGCCCAGGACCTCCTGGAAGGCGCGGGTCCAGAACTCCGGCAGTGACGACTCGATGATCTCCTGCGTCTCGTCGGGCGGCGCGTTGCCGCCGGTGGCCAGGTCGGAGTCGCGGGTGAACTCGCCCTGCGTGAAGACGCGGTCCGGTCCGTACCGGTCGCGGCAGGCCTCGGCCCCGTCGTCGAAGCCCTCCTGGAACGCCGAGACGCGGTCGAAGTAGGAGCCGTGGGCCTGCTGCTCGCCGCTGCCGGTGCCCACCGGGTCGCGCAGCAGGAAGTAGCCGCGCAGCAGCTGGTCGAGGTCGGCGGTGTCGATCTCGGAGTACCGGGCGTTGCCGTCGGCGACCCACGCCGTCCACGCGCCGGCCAGGCAGTCGGCCTGCGTCTCGGTGGCGATCGAGGTCTGCGGGTAGCCGACCCGCGCCTGCACCGCGTGGCCGAACTCGTGCGCCATCACCAGCTGCGGCAGCACCTCGCCGTACTCGGAGGCGAGCTGGGCGAGGAACGCGCGGTCGTAGCTGATCGAGTCGGAGTTGGGCACCTCCTGCGAGGAGCAGTAGAAGGCGTTGTTCTCCAGGTCGCGCGGGTCGGTGCCGCACCCGATGCCGTCGGGGTAGAGGGACGGGTCCACGTCGTCGGGGTCGACGCTGAAGTACCCGCCGCTCAGCGGCTCGAAGGGCTGCCCGTAGACGTCGGGGAAGCGCTCCGTCCAGAAGGTCTCCAGGTCGGCCAGGGCGTTGCGGGCCAGCGTGTCGATCGGGCCCTCGCTGGCACCCACGATCGGGACGGCCCCGTCCCCGACCGACTGCTGCGGCGCGAGCTGGGAGCTCGGCCGGCCGATGACGACGTAGGAGCACGCCGAGGTCAGCAGTACACCCAGGGTCATCAGCACGAGCAGGCCCCGGGAGCGCGCGGTCAGGTCCATCGAGGGCCTCCTACCCGGGGACGGTGTCCGCGAACGCCGGTGCACACCTCCCGGACCAGGAGGTGAGCACCGGGCGGCCCCCTGCGGGGGGCACGGGGGTCCTCCTACTCGTGCAGCAGCCAGACCGTGCCCAGGGGAGGCGCCGACACGGCCGCCGAGTACGGCTGGCCGTGCCAGGGCTCCTCGACGGCCTCGACGCCGCCGTAGTTGCCGACGCCGGACCCGCCGTAGCCCTCGGCGTCGGTGTTGAGCACCTCGCGCCACCGGCCACCGCGGGGGAGGCCGACCCGGTAGCCGTGGTGCGGGGAGCCGGAGAAGTTGCAGACGACGGCCAGCGCCTGCCCCGACGTCTGACCCGCGCCGTCGCCGCCGGAGGACCGGCCGAAGCGCAGGAACGTGACGACGTTGCCCGACGAGTCGTTCGCGTCGATCCACTGGAAACCGGCCGGGTCGACGTCGAGCGACCACAGCGCCTCGAGCTCCCGGTAGCGGGCGTTGAGGTCGGTGACCAGGCCCAGCACGCCCCGGTGCGCCGGGTCGTCGAGGTGCCACCAGTCCAGCGAGCGGCTCTCGGCCCACTCGGAGTCCTGCGCGAACTCCGAGCCCATGAACAGCAGCTGCTTGCCGGGGTGGGCCCACATGTAGGCGAGGTAGCCGCGCACGTTGGCCAGCTGCTGCCACCGGTCGCCGGGCATCTTCCGCAGCAGCGAGCCCTTGCCGTACACGACCTCGTCGTGGCTGATCGGCAGCACGTAGTTCTCGGAGTAGGCGTACATCATCGAGAACGTCAGCTGGTTGTGGTGGTAGCTGCGGTGCACCGGCTGGCGCTGCACGTAGGCCAGCGAGTCGTGCATCCAGCCCATGTTCCACTTGAAGCCGAAGCCCAGGCCGCCGAGGTGGGTGGGCCGGGTGACGCCCGGCCAGGCGGTCGACTCCTCGGCGATGGTCACCACGCCCGGCACCTCGCGGTAGACGGTCGCGTTGACCTCCTGGAGGAACGACACCGCCTCGAGGTTCTCCCGGCCGCCGTGCACGTTGGGCACCCACTCGCCGGCCTTGCGCGAGTAGTCGAGGTAGAGCATCGAGGCGACGGCGTCGACCCGCAGCCCGTCGATGTGGAATTCCTGGCACCAGAACAGCGCGTTGGCGACGAGGAAGTTGCGCACCTCGGTGCGGCCGAAGTTGAACACGTAGGTGCCCCAGTCCGGCTGCTCGCCGCGGCGGGGGTCGGCGTGCTCGTAGAGCGCGGTGCCGTCGAAGCGGGCGAGCGCCCACTCGTCCTTGGGGAAGTGCGCCGGCACCCAGTCGACGATGATGCCGAGGCCGGCCTGGTGTGCCCGGTCGACGAGGTACCGGAAGTCGTCGGGGCTGCCGAAGCGCGACGTCGGCGCGAAGTAGCTGGTGACCTGGTAGCCCCACGACCCGCCGAAGGGGTGCTCGGCGACCGGCAGGAACTCCAGGTGGGTGAAGCCGGCGGACACGGCGTAGCCGACCAGCTCCTCGGCCAGCTCCCGGTAGGACAGCCCCTGCCGCCACGAGCCGAGGTGCACCTCGTAGGCGCTCATCGGCCGCTGGTGCCAGTCCCCGCTCGCCCGGTCGGCCAGCCACGCGTCGTCGTTCCACTCGTGGGTGGACTCGACGACGACCGAGGCGTTGAGCGGGGGCACCTCGGTGGCGAAGGCCATCGGGTCGGCCTTCTGGCGCCACACGCCGTCGGCACCGAGGACGTGGTAGCGGTACCGGACGCCGGTCTGCACGCCGGGGACGAACAGCTCCCACACCCCGATGGAGCCCAGCTGGCGCATCGGGTAGGCGCGGGCCTCCCAGTAGTCGAAGTCCCCGGTGACCTTGACGCCCTGGGCGTTGGGCGCCCAGACGGCGAAGGACACACCCTCGACGGTGCCGCGCGGGGTGTCGTAGCGGCGCACGTGCGCGCCGAGCACCTGCCACAGCTGCTCGTGCCGGCCCTCGCCGATCAGGTACTGGTCGAGCTCGCCCAGGGTCGGCAGCCACCGGTAGGGGTCGTCGACGGTGAAGGTGTCCTGCCCGCCCTCGGCGTTGCCGTAGGTGACCTCGATGCGGTAGTCGCCGGGCTGGCGCGGCAGGGCGGCCTCGAAGACCCCGCCGTCGTGGATCTGCCGGGCCTCGTGGCGGGCGTCGTCCTGGTCGACGACGGCCACCGCGACCGCGTTGGGGCGCAGCGAGCGCACCACCCAGCCGTCGGCGGACGGGTGGGCGCCGAGCACGCGGTGCGGGTCGCGCGACCACCCGTCGACGATCGCGCGCAGGTCCTCCTCGCGGACGTCGTCGGGGGCGGCCTCGCTGGTCACCGGTCCGCCGGCCTGCTCCCCGGGCGTGCCCTCCGGGACGCCCTCGGGCGCAGGCGCCGACCCGGGTGCGGCCTCGGGCGCCGTCCCCGGTGCGCTGCCGGGCTCGGGTGCCTGCGGCGTCATGGGCTCGGCCGGGTCGGGGTCGGGTGCCGTGGGCTGCCCCGCGGGCGCACCGGAGGGCGAGCCGGGCTCGGCGATCGGGGCCGGGGCGATGACCGGTGCCGCCGTGCCGCCCTGGTCGGCGACGACGTCGGCGGTGGGCTCGGCCGCCGTGTCGGCGACGGTCCGCTTCGCCGGGGCGCGTTTGCGGGTGGCCTTGACCGGGGCGTCGTCGCCGGCCGCCGCGGTCTTCTTCGCCGGGGTCTTCTTCGCCGCCGCCGTCTTGGCCGGGGTCTTCTTGGCGGCGGCCTTCTTGGCCGGGGCGCGCTTCGTGGTCGGGCCGGGGTTCACGACCGGCTCGCTCTCGGCCGCCTCCGCCTGGATGGCCCGCTCCTCGACCACCCGCTGCAGTTCTTCCTTGGTGGCCGGCGCGTCCGCGGTCTCGTGGGCGGTGGTCGTCCCGGGTGGGGGTGTCGAGTCGCTCGTCGTCATCGTCGCGTTGCCGTCCTCTGCCTCGTCGTCTGCCTGCCTGCTGCGGTGCCGTCCTGCCGTGCTGCCGGACCCGGCGGTCACGCCTCGGCGGTGAGCCGGGACAACGACTGCAGCGGGATCATGAGCCAGTTCGGCCGGTTGCGCGCCTCGTAGACGCACTCGTAGACGGCCTTGTCCGCCTCGAAGGCCCGCAGCAGGGGGGAGTCCCCGCACGGGTCCATGCCGCTGGCCGCCGCGTACCCCGTGCAGAAGGCGCCGCGGTTGCGCACCGCCCACTCCTGCGCCCGGTAGGCGCGCTGGGCGTCCTCGGGCTGCTCGACGAGCATGTGCCGGGCGGCGTAGTCGAAGCTGCGGAGCATGCCCGCGACGTCGCGCATCGGGCTGTCGAGCTGGCGCCGCTCGGCCAGCGGCCGCGCCGGCTCGCCCTCGAAGTCGAGCACCACCCAGCCGGTCGCCGTCCGCAGCACCTGGCCCAGGTGGAAGTCGCCGTGCACCCGCTGGCGCACGACCGTCTCGGGGCTGTCGGCCACCGCGGCGTAGACCGCCCGCAGGCCGCCGAGGTGCTCCTCCAGCTGCGGGACGACCGACAGCGCCTGCTCCAGGCGCGCGGCCATGGCCTGACCGGTGGCCGAGAACCAGTCCCGGTCGGCCGGCTCGCTGGGCAGCACCTGCGCCAGGTCCACGTGGACGGCGGCGGTCGCCGCGCCGAGCCGCTCGCTGTCGGCGGCGAAGTCACCGCCGACCTCGTCGGCGTGCAGGTCCCCCTCGGCGTAGAGGTCGCGGACGCTGGCGGTGGCCAGCCGCCACCCGTCGCTGGCGTTGGGCACGAACGTCTGCAGCATCGCGGCCGTCGCCGGCTCCACGCCCCGATCGGGGTCGTCGATCTCGATGTGGCCGAGCAGCGGCGCGATGTGCTTGTTGTCCGTGCGGCGCAGCGCGGCGTGGATCTCGACGTCGGGGTTGAGCCCGGGCTCGAGGCGGCGGAACAGCTTGAGGATCGCGTCCTGGCCGAAGACCAGCGAGGTGTTGCTCTGCTCGGTGGACACGACGTCGCCGGGGACGCCCTCGGGGATGGTGGCGACACCGGCCGGGTGGAAGTGCATCGGCCCGACGGTCGAGGCGGCCACGAGGTGGGTCAGCCAGGGGATCGTGGCGTCGCGGTCGCGCAGCGCGTCGTAGGCGTAGTTCTCCCGGTCGGCACCCGGGACGGCGCCGATGAAGGCCGAGCTGAGCTCCTCCTCCGGGTGCCCCCGCCACGACAGCGGGACCAGGTAGGTCTCGGCCGCGCCGTCGGTGTAGGTGACGCGGACGCGGTGCACCGACAGCACCGGCTCGGTCTTGGAGAGGAGGAAGCCCTCCTCGGCGACGTCGGCCCACTCGCGGCCCTTGCCGCCGAACCAGCGTTGGTGCGGCATCCAGTCGCGCAGCAGCTCGGTCAGGGCGGTGCTCATCGGGCTCCTCCGGTGCTGGGCGGGACGTCGTCGCCGGTGCGCGTGTCGCTGTCGCCGGGGATCTCCTCCGCGGCGGTGAACACGCCGGCGGCCAGCAGCGAGTCGGCGACGGGGCTGGTCTCCTCGGCCGCCTCCACGACCGGCTCGGGCGCCGCCTCCTCCGGCGGCCTGGCCAGCTCGAACCAGTAGAAGCCGTGGCCGGCGAGGGTGAGCATGTAGGGCAGGACGCCGATCTGCGGGAACTCCACCCGGCCGGTGAGCTCGATCGGCGTGTAGCCCTCGAAGCGGCGCAGGTCGAGCTCGACCGGCTGGGGGAACCGGGAGAGGTTGTTGACGCAGAGCACCAGGTCGTCGCCGAACTCCCGGACGAACGACAGCACCGTGGGGTTGCGCGAGCCGATCTCCTCGTAGGTGCCCCGGCCGAAGGTCGGGTGCTCCTTGCGGACGGCGATCATCCGCCGGATCCACTGCAGCATCGAGTTGCTGTTGCGCAGCTGGGCCTCGACGTTGGTGGTCTGGTAGCCGTAGACCGGGTCCTGGTTGAGCGGCAGGTACATCCGCTGCGGGTCGGCGGTGGAGAAGCCGCCGTTGCGGTCGGGCGTCCACTGCATCGGCGTGCGGACGCCGTCGCGGTCACCGAGCCAGATGTTGTCGCCCATGCCGATCTCGTCGCCGTAGTAGAGGACCGGCGAGCCGGGCAGGCTCAGCAGCAGCGCGTTGAACAGCTCGAGGGTGTTGAGGTCGTTGTCAAGCAGCGGCGCCAGCCGGCGGCGGATGCCGATGTTGGCCTTCATGCGGGGGTCCTTGGCGTACTCCGCCCACATGTAGTCGCGCTCCTCGTCGGTGACCATCTCGAGGGTCAGCTCGTCGTGGTTGCGCAGGAAGATGCCCCACTGGCAGTTGTCGGGGATCGGCGGCGTCTGGGCCATGATCTCCGAGATGGGGAACCGCTGCTCGCGGCGGGCGGCCATGAACAGGCGCGGCATCACCGGGAAGTGGAAGGCCATCTGGCACTCGTCGCCGTCCTCGCCGAAGTACTCGACGACGTCGGCCGGCCACTGGTTGGCCTCGCACAGCAGCACCCGGTCGGGGTAGTCGGCGTCGACCACCTTGCGGACGTGCTTGAGGAACTCGTGCGTCTTCGGCAGGTTCTCGCCGTTGGTCCCCTCCTCCTCGAACAGGTAGGGGACCGCGTCGAGGCGGAAGCCGTCGATGCCCAGGTCCAGCCAGAACCGGAGGGCGTCGATGATCGCCTCCTGGACCGCCGGGTTCTCGAAGTTCAGGTCCGGCTGGTGGGCGAAGAAGCGGTGCCAGAAGTACTGCCGGCGCACCGGGTCGAAGGTCCAGTTCGAGCTCTCGGTGTCGACGAAGATGATCCGCGCGTCGGCGTAGCCGGTGTCGTCGTCGGCCCACACGTAGAAGTCGCCGTAGGGACCCTCGGGGTCGCTGCGGCTGGCCTGGAACCAGGGGTGCTGGTCCGAGGTGTGGTTCATGACGAAGTCGATGATCAGCCGCATGCCGCGCGAGTGGGCCTCGCCGATGAGGTCCTTGAAGTCCTCGATGTCCCCGAACTCGGGCAGCACGGCGGTGTAGTCGCTGACGTCGTAGCCGCCGTCGCGCAGCGGTGAGGCGAAGAACGGCGGCAACCAGAGGCAGTCGACGCCGAGCCACTGCAGGTAGTCGAGCTTGTCGATCATGCCGCGGAGGTCGCCGATGCCGTCGGCGTTGCTGTCGGCGAAGCCCCGGACCAGCACCTCGTAGAAGACGGCGCGCTTGTACCAGGTCGGGTCGGCGCCCCGCGCTGGCAGCGCGGACACCGCGTCGGGGGAGTCGGGCACGGGGAGCGTCATCGGTGCGGGGGCCCTCGGGTTCGGGGAGTGGCTGGTGGAGGGGGAGGGGTCAGCGGGCCGTCGGCGGCCAGGTCACCTGTCGCGGCAGCGCGAGGGAGAGGACGTGCGCCGGCTCGCGGTAGGGGTCGAGCTCCACGTAGTTGAACTGCCCCCAGTCGTACCGGTCGCCGGTGAGCTCGTCGGTGACGCCGAAGCGCTCGTGCCAGTCCAGGCCGAGCACCGGCAGGTCCAGCGACGTCGTCCCGATCTGCCGGTCGTGGCTGTCGAGGGTGACGACGACGAGGACGGCGTCCTGCGAGCCCGGGTCGGTCTTGGAGAAGCAGAGCAGGTTCGGGTTGTCGACCGGGTGGAAGGTGAGCGTCCGCAGCTGCTGCAGCGCCGGGTGCTGCCGCCGGATCTCGTTGAGCCGCCGCAGGTAGGGCGCCAGCGTCCGCCCCGCGGCCTCCGCGCCGGCCCAGTCGCGCGGGCGCAGCTGGTACTTCTCGCTGTCGAGGTACTCCTCGCTGCCCGGGCGCACCGCCACGTGCTCGTAGAGCTCGAAGCCGGAGTAGACGCCCCAGGTGGGGCTCAGCATCGACGCGAGCACGGCCCGGATCTTGAACATCGGCGGGCCCCCGTACTGGAGGCTCTCGTGGAGGATGTCCGGGGTGTTCACGAAGAAGTTCGGCCGCATGTAGTGCGCGTTGGCGGCCAGCTCGCGGCCGTAGTCCTCGATCTCGCCGCGCGCCGTCCGCCAGGTGAAGTACGTGTAGGACTGCGTGAACCCCAGCCGCGCCAGCTGGTGCATCATCGCCGGCCGGGTGAAGGCCTCGGCGAGGAAGAGCACGTCCGGGTCGGTCTCCTTGACCTTCCAGATCAGCCAGTGCCAGAAGTCCAGCGGCTTGGTGTGCGGGTTGTCGACGCGGAAGACGCGCACGCCGGCGTCCATCCACACGCGCACGACCCGCAGCACCTCGGCGTAGAGGCCCTCGGGGTCGTTGTCGAAGTTGACCGGGTAGATGTCCTGGTACTTCTTCGGCGGGTTCTCCGCGTAGGCGATGGTGCCGTCGGGCTTGGTGGTGAACCACTCCGGGTGGCTCTTCACCCACGGGTGGTCGGGCGCGGCCTGCAGCGCGAGGTCCAGCGCCACCTCCATGCCGAGCTCGCGGGTGCGGTCGACGAAGGCGCGGAAGTCGGCCATGGTGCCCAGCTGCGGGTGGACGGCGTCGTGGCCGCCCTCGTCGCTGCCGATGGCCCAGGGCGAGCCGACGTCGTCCGGGCCGATCTCGTGCGGGTTGCCGCCGGGGTAGGCGGCGGTGTTGGGCCCCTTGCGGTTGACCTTCCCGATCGGGTGGATCGGCGGCAGGTAGACCACGTCGAAGCCCATGTCGGCGACGGCGGGCAGCCGGTCGGCCGCCGTGGCGAAGGTCCCGTGCGTCGGGGTGCCGCCGACCACCGGGCCCTCGGAGCGGGGGAAGAACTCGTACCAGGAGCCGTAGAGGGCGCGCGGGCGGTCGACCCACACCTCGTACTCGGGCGAGGGCGTGACCAGCTCGCGGACCGGGTGCTCGTCGAGGTACCGCTGCAGCGCGGCGGTCAGCGCCGGGGCCACCCGGTCGTGCAGGTCGCGGGACTCGTCGCGCAGCGCGGCGGCGGCCTCGGTGAGCCGGCCGGCCCACCCGTCGTCGGCGTCGCCGGCCACCCGCTCGAGCAGCCGGGCGCCCTCCTCGAGGTCGTTGGCCAGCTCCCCGGCTCCCTGGCCGGCCTCGATCTTCACCTCGACCGCGTGGTGCCAGGTGGCCAGCGGGTCGCTCCAGGCCTCGACCCGGAAGGTCCAGCGGCCCTCCCGGTCCGGGACGACGGTGGCGATCCACCGGTCGGGCTGGTCGCCGTAGCGGCGCATGCGGTTGAGCGGGGCCCGCGTGCCGTCGGGAGCGGTCCAGACGACGTCGGCCGCGACGGCGTCGTGGCCCTCGCGGAACACGGTGGCGGTGACCGGCAGGTGCTCGCCGACCACGGCGCGGGCGGAGAAGGACCCGCAGGACACGACGGGGGCGACATCGGTGATGCCGAGGCGGAGGTCAGCGCGGCCAGTCATCCCGGCCACGCTATCGACGGGGCGTCGGGTGAGCACATCGGCTGCTGAGGGCTGGCGTTCGTGCTGCCGCACCGGCGGGACGGAGGGGTGGCCGGGACGTCTGCTCGCCATGACTCATCCTGGCGCGTCGGCCGGGGAACCGCCCGGTCGGTCCGGTCTTCCGCGGCTGACTAGTCTCTCCGCGTGCGAGCACTGCGTAGGTTCACCGTCCGGGCGGCCCTCCCCGAGGCCCTGACACCCCTCTCCCAGCTGGTGATGAACCTCCGCTGGTCGTGGCACGCCGAGACCCGTGACCTGTTCGAGGCGCTGGACCCCGAGCTGTGGCAGACCTGCGGCAACGACCCGGTCAAGGTGCTCGGTGAGGTGTCGGCCGAGCGGCTGGCCACCCTGTCGCGCGACCGCCGGTTCCTGCGCCACCTCCAGGACGCCGTCGACGACCTCGAGGACTACCTGTCCTCCGCGCACTGGTACCAGTCGCTGGGGCCCGATGCGCCGCGCAGCATCGCCTACTTCTCCGCCGAGTTCGGCATCACCGAGGTGCTGCCGCAGTACTCCGGCGGCCTGGGCATCCTGGCCGGTGACCACCTCAAGGCCGCCTCCGACCTCGGCGTGCCGCTGATCGGCGTGGGCCTGCTCTACCGCGCCGGCTACTTCGAGCAGGGCCTGTCCGCCGACGGCTGGCAGCTGGAGCGCTACCCGTCGCTGGACCCGCACGGCCTGCCGGTCAAGCTGCTGCGCCAGCCCGACGGCTCGACCGTCGTCGTCAGCGTCCCGCTGCCCGAGGGGCGCACCCTGCACGCCCACGTGTGGCGGGCGCAGGTGGGCCGGGTCTCGCTGCTGCTGCTCGACAGCGACATCGAGGAGAACGCGCCGGCCGAGCGGGGCGTCACCGACCGGCTCTACGGCGGCGACGAGGACCACCGGCTGCGCCAGGAGATGCTGCTCGGCATCGGCGGCGTCCGGGCGGTGCGCGCCTACTGCCAGCTCACCGGCACCCCGCAGCCGGAGGTCTTCCACGCCAACGAGGGCCACGCCGGCTTCCAGGGCGTCGAGCGGATCCGCGAGCTGACCGAGTCCCACGGGCTGTCCTTCGCCGAGGCGCTGCAGGCCGTCCGCGCCGGCACGGTGTTCACCACCCACACGCCGGTGCCCGCGGGCATCGACCGCTTCCCCCGGACGCTGATCGAGCGCTACTTCGCCGGCTTCGGCGTCCCGCTCGAGCACCTGATCCCGCTCGGTTCCGAGGACGACCCGTCGAAGTTCAACATGGCGCACATGGGCCTGCGGCTGGGCCAGCGCGCCAACGGGGTCAGCCAGCTGCACGGGCACGTCAGCCGGTCGATGTTCAGCGACCTGTGGCCCGGCTTCGACCAGGGCGACGTCCCGATCGGGTCCATCACCAACGGCGTGCACGCGCCGACCTGGACCGCCCGCGAGCTGGTCGAGCTCGGCACGCAGACCTCCAGCGAGGGCGACCCGTTCGAGGGTCAGGGGCCGGCGTCCTTCGACGGCGTCGACCGCATCCCCTCCGGGGAGCTGTGGACCACCCGCCGGATGCTGCGCGGACGGCTCGTCGACGAGGTGCGCCGCCGGCTGCGGGAGACCGCGCTGTCCCGCGGGGCGGCCGAGGCCGAGGTCGGCTGGACCGACACCGCCTTCGACCCCGACGTCCTCACCATCGGCTTCGCCCGCCGGGTGCCGTCCTACAAGCGGCTCACCCTCATGCTGCGCGACCCCGAGCGGCTGCGGGCGCTGCTGCTCGACCCCGAGCGGCCGGTGCAGCTGGTCATCGCAGGCAAGAGCCACCCGGCCGACGACGGCGGCAAGCAGCTGATCCAGCAGATGGTGAAGTTCGCCGACGACCCGGCCATCCGGCACCGGATCGCGTTCCTGCCCGGCTACGACATCGGCATGGCCCGCTACCTGTACTGGGGCTGCGACGTCTGGCTGAACAACCCGCTTCGGCCATTGGAGGCCTGCGGCACCTCCGGCATGAAGGCGGCGCTCAACGGCGGGCTCAACCTCTCCATCCGCGACGGGTGGTGGGACGAGTGGTTCGACGGGCAGAACGGCTGGTCGATCCCCACCGCCGACGGCGTCGACGACCACGACCGCCGCGACGACGTCGAGGCCCGGGCCATCTACGACCTGCTGAGCACCCAGGTGGTGCCGCGGTTCTACGAGACCGACCGCGACGGCGTCCCCAGCCGCTGGGTCGAGATGGTGCGGCACACGCTGCGCGAGACCGGCCCGAAGGTGCTGGCCACCCGGATGGTCCGCGACTACGTCGAGCACCTGTACGTGCCGGCGGCCGGCTCGGCGCGGACCATGGCCGACGGCGGTTACGCCCCGGCGCGCGACGAGGCGCAGTGGCGGGCGCGGCTGCAGGAGAACTGGAGCGGTGTGCGGGTCGCCCACGTCGAGGCCACCGGCGGTGGTGACACCCCCGAGATCGGCTCGACGCTGGCGCTGCGCGCGGAGGTCGAGCTGCCGCACCTCACGCCCGCCGACATCGAGGTGCAGGCGGCCTACGGGCGGGTCGACGACGCCGACGGCCTGCACGAGGTGACCACGGTGCCCATGGCGCACGAGCACACCGAGGGCTCCCGGCACTGGTTCACCGCCACGGTGCCGCTCGAGCGCACCGGCGCCTTCGGGTACACGGTGCGCGTGCTGCCGCACTCCGAGCACCTGGCCGACCCCGCCGAGCTGGGGCTCGTCCGCAGCGCCTAGAAGGACCCTCCTGCTCCCCACCCCTCGTGAGCTCGGGGCGGGACCCGTAGGAGGGCCGGCCGGCACCACTCGTCACGCCGGTCGCAGCACCCCCAGGGGGAGCGGCGACCCGGCGTGGCGGTGGTGCTCGACCACCCACTCCGGCGCGCGGTCACTAGGCTGGCGCGCATGCCCGACCGCTGTGAAGTCCTGCCCGGAGACGCCGTCGTCGCCCGACGCGGCGGGGGTCTGCTCTGGGTGGACGCTCCCGGTTCGCCCGCCCTCGTCGCCGCGCTGCACGCCTGCCTCGGCGTCGCCGGCCCCGGCGCCGACCGCGTCCTGGCGGCCGTCGCCGCCCAGGCCGCCCCGCTCGGCGGTGGCGCGGCGTCCTTCGCCCTCGTCCTCGTCGACTCGTCGGGGGGCTCGGGCACCGGCGTCGCGCTGTGGTCGGGCAAGGGCCAGCCGGCCGTCGACGGCGTCCCGGTGTCGGGCCAGCCGGTCGACGGCGGGTGCAGCATCGCCGCCGGCTTCCCGCTCGGCGCCACGCTCTACGTCGGCCCCGGCCAGGCAGCGCCGCAGATGCCGCCGGGCGTCGCCTACGACCTCACCGAGGGCACCGTCCCCGGCTCCGGCGCGATGCTCCAGCTCGCCGCCGCCGCGCACGTCTCCGCCGCCGTCCCGCCGGCCACCGCGATGCCGTCGTCGTCGCCGTCGTCGTTCACCGCCGGGTCCGACGCCGGGTTCGCCGGCGCCGCGTCCTACGGCTCGACCCGGGCCTCGTCGGCGTCCGGCGCGGCCGCCCGCACCGACGACGGTGGCGAGGAGACCGCGTTCTGGAAGCCTGACTCGGCCTCGGCGCCGGTGCTGCGCTTCGACGACGGCCTGGTCGTGACCGTCGACGAGGACCTCGTCCTCGGCCGGCGTCCCGACAGCCACGAGCTGGTCACCAGCGGTACCGCCCGCCCGGTGCCCATCGCCGACACCCAGAACGTGCTCTCCTCCGCGCACGCGGCCATCCAGCGCAGCGGCGGCGAGGTCAGCCTGACCGACCTCGGCTCGCTCAACGGCACGCACGTCGCCGGCCCGGAGGCGACCGAGTGGACCCAGCTCGAGCCCGGCGTCGCCCACCCGCTCTCCGACGGTGACCGCCTCCTCCTCGGCTGGACGGTCATCACCTACGAGGTCCCGCAGGACTAGGAGGACCCCGTCCTCCCCCTGCAGGGAGGCCGCGAGAGCCCGGGTCCGTCACGGACCCGGGCTCTCGGCGCGTTCCCCAGGTCAGGGGCGGCGCAGGACGCGGAGCAGCCAGACCGTCCGCGGCGGCACCTCGACCCGCCCCGGCGCGACGACGGCCGGCCGCGGCGGGGCCCCCGTCGGGTACTCGGTGCTGACGACGAACTCGTAGCCGTCGGACCACGGCGGCCCGGGCAGGTCCACGGTCACCGGCTCCGGCCCGGCGTGCAGCTGCACGAGGTAGGAGTCGTCCACCACCGGCCGGCCGTGCTCGTCGCGGTGCCGGATGCCGCGGCCGTCGAGGTACATGCCGATCGTCTGCAGGCCGGTGTCGAACCAGTCGGCAGTGGTCAGCTGACCGCCGTCGGGGGCGAACCAGGCCAGGTCGCGGGTGCCGTGCGTGCCCGGCAGCGCGGTGCCGGGGATCTCGTGGCCCTCGAAGAAGGCCTCCTGCCGCAGCACCGGTGAGCGGCGGCGCAGGTCCACCAGCCGGCGGACGAAGGCCAGCAGGTCCTCGTCGGCGCCGTCCCAGTCGATCCAGGAGACCTCGGTGTCCTGGCAGTAGGCGTTGTTGTTGCCGCCCTGGGACCGGCCGAGCTCGTCGCCGGCGGTGAGCATCGGCACGCCGGTCGACAGGAGCAGCGTGGCGAGGAGGTTGCGCACCTGCCGCGCGCGCAGTGCCCGCACCTCGGGGTCGTCGGTCGGTCCCTCGACGCCGCAGTTCCAGTTGCGGTTGTGGCTCTCGCCGTCCCGGTTGTCCTCGCCGTTGGCCTCGTTGCGCTTGCGCTCGTAGGTGACCAGGTCGGTGAGGGTGAACCCGTCGTGGGCGGTGACGAAGTTGACGCTGGCGAACGGCCGCCGGCCGTCGGAGCGGTAGAGGTCCGAGGAGCCGGTCAGCCGGTAGGCCAGGTCGCGGACGCCGACGTGCGCGCCGGACCACACGTCGCGGACGGTGTCGCGGTACTTGCCGTTCCACTCCGTCCACAGCGGCGGGAAGTTGCCCACCTGGTAGCCGCCCTCGCCGACGTCCCAGGGCTCGGCGATGAGCTTGACCCGGCTGACCACCGGGTCCTGGTGGACGACGTCGAAGAAGGCCGAGAGCCGGTCGACGTCGTGGAAGGAGCGGGCCAGCGCGCTGGCCAGGTCGAAGCGGAAGCCGTCGACGTGCATCTCGGTGACCCAGTAGCGCAGCGAGTCCATGAGCAGCGCCAGGACCGCGGGACGGCGGACGTCGAGGGTGTTCCCGCAGCCGGTGTAGTCGGTGTAGCGGGCCGGGTTGCCGCCGGCGAGCCGGTAGTAGCCGCCGTTGTCGATGCCCTTGAGCGACAGCGTCGGGCCGCTGTGGTCGCCCTCGGCGGTGTGGTTGTAGACGACGTCGAGGACGACCTCGATGCCGGCGGTGTGCAGCGCCTTGACCATCGCCTTGAACTCGGTGACCTGGGCGCCGCCGGACCCGGCGGAGCTGTAGGCGGCGTGCGGGGCGAAGTAGCCGAGGGTGTTGTAGCCCCAGTAGTTGGTCAGCCCGCGGCGCAGCAGGTGCGGCTCGCTGACGAAGTGGTGCACCGGCAGCAGCTCGACGGCGGTCACCCCGAGCGACCGCAGGTGCTCGACGAACGCCGGGTGCGCCAGGCCCGCGTAGGTGCCGCGCAGCGCCGGCGGGACGTCGGGGTGGCGCATGGTCGCGCCCTTGACGTGCACCTCGTAGATGACCGTGTCCGACCACGCGGTGCCCGGCCGCCGGTCGCCGTCCCACGGGAAGGAGTCGTGCACGACGACGCCGCGCGGTACGCACGGCGCGGAGTCCCGCGGGTCGGCGGCGCCGGCGTCACCGCCCTCGAACGGGAAGCCGAACAGCGACGGGTCCAGGGTCAGCTCGCCGTCGACGGCGCGGGCGTAGGGGTCCAGCAGCAGCTTCGCCGGGTTCCACCGGGCGCCGGCGCCGGGCTCGTAGGGGCCGTGCACCCGGTAGCCGTAGCGCTGGCCGGGGCCGATCCCGGGCAGCCGGCCGTGCCAGACCTGGTGGGTGGTCTCCCGCAACCGGTGCCGGTGCTCGGTCCCGTCGGCGTCGAACAGGCACAGGTCGACGGCGGTGGCGCCGGCCGACCACAGCGCGAAGTTGGTGCCGGTGCCGTCCCAGTGCGCGCCCAGCGGGGCGCTCGAGCCGGGCCAGACCTCGACGTCCTCGGGAGTCCTCACCCGGCGATCCTGCCAACTCCTCACCCGCGTCGGCGGGAGGCGGCCGGGACGGGTTGGATGGGGTCGTGTCGAGCAGCGCGGTCCCCGACCACCCCGCCGGACCTGACTCGGTCGTCGAGATGCAGGGCGTGGACGTCGTCCGCGGCCAGACGCACCTGCTGCGGGGGGTGGACTGGACGGTCCTGCCCGACCAGCGGTGGGTCGTCCTCGGCCCCAACGGCGCCGGCAAGACGACGCTGCTGCAGCTGGCCGCCGCGCACATGCACCCGACCCGCGGCGAGGTGCGGCTGCTGGGCGAGACGCTCGGCGCCGTCGACGTGTTCGAGCTGCGCCCGCGGATCGGCCTGACCAGCGCGGCGCTGGCCCAGCGGATCGAGCCGGGGGAGCGGACCGGAGACGTCGTCGTCTCGGCCGGGTACGCCGTCGTCGGCCGCTGGCGGGAGCGCTACGACATCCACGACCTGTCCCGCGCCGCCGTCCTCATGCAGCAGTGGGGGGTCGCCGGCATCGCACACCGGCCCTTCGGCACGCTGAGCGAGGGCGAGCGCAAACGGGCGCAGATCGCCCGCGCGCTGATGCCCGACCCCGAGCTGCTGCTGCTCGACGAGCCCGGCGCCGGCCTGGACCTCGGCGGGCGCGAGGACCTCGTCAGCCGGCTGTCCGACCTCGCCGCCTACGCCTGCGCGCCGGCCCAGGTGCTGGTCACCCACCACGTCGAGGAGATCCCGCCGGGCTACACCCACGCGCTGCTGCTGCGCGGCGGCGAGGTGGTCGCGGCGGGACCGGTCGACGGCGTGCTGACCGCCGAGGCGCTGTCGGAGACCTTCGGCCTGCCGCTGGCGCTCGAGCGCACCGACGGCCGCTTCACCGCCCGCCGCCGCTGAGCCCGGCCCTCTCGCAGGATCCCGCCGCGAGCTCGCGAGCGGATGGGGGGCGAGAGGGTCCTTATAGGGTGCGGCGGCGACCACACCCCCCGTCGACCGTCCCCCTGGAGGTCCGCAGATGGCAGCCCCGGAGTTCGTGACCCTGTCGGTGCAGGACGGGGTGGGCACCATCCGCCTCGACCGCCCGAAGATGAACGCGATCGACGAGCAGCTGCACCAGGAGGTGCGCGCGGCCGCGCTGGAGGCCGGCGAGCGGCCCGACGTGCGCGCCGTCGTCCTCTACGGCGGGGAGCGGGTGTTCGCCGCGGGCGCCGACATCAAGGCCATGTCCCAGCTCGACGGCCGCGGGATGGTCGCGTGGGGCCGGGAGCTGACCAGCAGCTTCACCGCCGTGGCGCACATCCCGAAGCCGGTCATCGCCGCGATCACCGGCTACGCCCTCGGCGGCGGCTACGAGCTGGCGCTGTGCGCGGACTTCCGGGTCATGGGCGCCGGCGCCAAGGTCGGTCAGCCGGAGATCCTGCTCGGCGTGATCCCCGGCGCCGGCGGCACCCAGCGGCTGGCCCGCCTGGTCGGCCCGGCCAAGGCCAAGGACCTCGTCTTCACCGGCCGGCACGTCGGTGCCGAGGAGGCGCTGGAGATCGGCCTGGCCGACGCCGTCGTCCCCGACGCCGAGGTGCACGACACCGCCGTCGCCATGGCCCGCAAGTTCGCCGCCGGCCCGCCGCTGGCCCTGGCGGCGGCGAAGACGGCCATCGACGAGGGGCTCGACCTCCCGCTGGGTCGGGGCCTGGAGCTGGAGAGCCGGCTGTTCGCCGAGCTGTTCGACACCGAGGACCAGGCCGTCGGGATGCGCTCGTTCCTCGAGCAGGGCCCCGGCAAGGCCACCTTCACCGGCCGGTAGCGCGACAGGTCGGCGGGGAGGGATGCGCGTGGTCGTCGACCCGAGGGCGCACGACCCCGTCGTGCGCCTCGCCGGGGTGACCTGCCGTCCCGGCCCGACCGACGCACTGGAGGACCTCGACCTCGCCGTCGGCCGCGGGGAGCTCGTCGCGCTCCTCGATCCGACCGGATCCAGCGCCCGCACCGTCCTGCGCGTCATCGCCGGGCTCGTCCGCCCGGACGCCGGCCAGGTGGTCCTCAGCGGCCGGGACGTGACGGAGCTGCCGGCGCGGGAACGCGCCGTCGGCCTGGTCCCACCGGTGGCCACGGTGCGTCCCGGCCGCACGGTGGCCGGTGCCGCCCTGCCGAACGGGACGGTGCGCCGTCGCGCCGACCGCGTCGAGGCCCGGCAGCGGGCGGGGGAGCTGCTGGAGCTCGTGGGACTGTTCGGCCGGGCCGGTGCCCGCGCCCACCGGCTCGGCGCCGCCGACCGGCAACGGCTGGCGCTGGTGCGTGCACTGGCCGGTGACCCCGACGTGCTGCTGCTCGACGAGCCGCTGTCCCGACTCGACGGCCGGGAGCAGCTGCGGTCACGTGAGGAGCTCCGCCGTCTCCAGGTGCGGCTGGGGGTGACCACGGTGCTGGCCACCTCGGACGCGCCGGAGGCGCTGGCCGCCGCTGACCGCGTCGCCGTGCTCCGTGCCGGCCGGCTCGAGCAGGTGGGCACGCCCGACGAGGTCTACACGCGCCCGGCGACGTCGTTCGTCGCGGGCTGTGTCGCGACGATGAACCGGCTGCCCGCCGTCCTGGGCGACGGCGACGTCGAGTTCCTGGGTGTCCGCCGGGAGGTGCTCGGGGCGGCGCCCCGCCCCGGGCCGGCCACGGCCCTGGTGCGGCCGGAAGCGCTCGAGGTGGCTGCCGACCCGCGAGGCGACGGCCGGGTCCTCACCCGGACGTTCTCCGGGGTCACGAGCCGATTGGCCATCGGGCTGCCCGGCGGCGTGGAGGTGCGAGCCGACGTCCCGAGCGCCACGAGCCAGGACCTGCTCCCCGGGACCGCGGTCACCGTGACGCCTGCGGAACAGCCCGTGCTGGTCGTGCTGAGGGAGGAGCCAGCGGACTGAGGGAGTGCGCGATCCCGGCTCCGGTCGCGACCGGAGCGGGACTCGGCGACTCCCGACGACAGGCCGTGCCCCGGTGTCCGCCGCCGCGTCCACCAGGATGGCCGGGTGGCCAGCACCGACCCGCCCGAGCCCACCGACGTCGACCGGTCCGACCCCGCCGGGCGGGCCTGGGTGGACCGCGCGGTGGCCGCCGTCGAGGCCGACGCGCGGCGCAGCGCCGACACCCACCTGCTCGTGTACCCGCTGCCGCCGGAGTGGGGCGTCGACCTCTACCTCAAGGACGAGTCGACCCACCCGACCGGCAGCCTCAAGCACCGACTGGCCCGCTCGCTGTTCCTGCACGCGCTGTGCTCGGGCTGGATCACCGAGGGCAGCACCGTGGTCGAGGCCTCGAGCGGGTCGACGGCGGTCAGCGAGGCCTACTTCGCGCGGATGCTCGGCCTGCCGTTCGTCGCGGTCATGCCGGCCTCGACCAGCCGGGAGAAGATCGCGCTGATCGAGCGGCACGGCGGGCGCTGCCACTTCGTGCAGCGGGCGCCGGACGTGTACGAGGAGGCCCGCCGGCTGGCCGCGGAGACCGGGGGGCACTACCTCGACCAGTTCACCCACGCCGAGCGGGCCACCGACTGGCGGGGCAACAACACCATCGCCGAGTCGGTGTTCGAGCAGCTCGCGCTCGAGCGCCACCCGGTCCCGGAGTGGGTCGTCGTGGGAGCGGGCACCGGCGGCACCAGCGCGACCTTCGGCCGCTACCTGCGCTACCGGCGGCACCCCACCCGGCTGGCCGTCGTCGACCCGGAGAACTCGGCGTTCTTCCCCGGCTGGGTGGAGCAGGAGCCGGCCTGGGCCACCGGCATGCCCTCGCGCATCGAGGGGATCGGCCGGCCGCGGGTGGAGCCCTCGTTCCTGCCCTCGGTGGTCGACCGGATGATCCGCGTGCCCGACGCCGCCTCCCTGGCCGCGACCCGCCACCTCGAGCGGGTCACCGGACGGCGGGCCGGCGGCTCGACCGGCACCAACCTGTGGGGCGCGTTCCGGCTGGTCGCCGAGATGCTGGCCGCCGGCCGCACCGGGAGCGTCGTCACGCTGCTCTGCGACGGCGGCGAGCGCTACGGGCACACCCTCTACTCCGACGCCTGGGTGGCCGGTCAGGGACTGGACCTCGCGCCGCACACGGCGGTCCTGGAGGAGTTCACCGCGACCGGTCGGTGGACGGCGTGACCGCCGTCACCCGGGCCCGGGCACGGCGCCCCGTTACCCCGCAGTAACCTCCACTATCGGAGCCAGGCGGGCCGCGGCCCGCGTCCCCCATGACCGATCGCGGAGGTAGGTCTGGCGATGAACATCGTCGTTCTGGTCAAGCAGGTCCCCGACTCCGGCACCCAGCGCTCGCTGGACCCGTCGGACAACACCGTCGCCCGCGCCACCGCGGACAACGTCATCAACGAGATCGACGAGTACGCGATCGAGGAGGCGCTGCAGGTCAAGCAGGCGCAGGGCGGTGAGGTGACGATCCTGACCGTCGGCCCGGCCAGCGCCACCGACGCCATCCGCAAGGCCCTGTCGATGGGCGCGGACAAGGCCGTGCACGTGACCGACGACGCCATCCACGGCTCGTGCGCGATCCAGACCTCGGCGATCCTGGCCGCGGCGCTGCAGCAGCTGGAGTACGACCTCGTCCTCATGGGTGCGACCTCGACCGACGGCCAGGTCGCCGTCATGCCGGCGCTGCTGAGCGAGCGACTGGGCATCCCGCAGCTGTCGGGTGCCCAGAAGCTCACCGTCGAGGGCTCGACGGTGAAGGTCGAGCGGCAGACCGACGGCGGTTTCTGGGCGCTGGAGGCCCCGCTGCCGGCGATCGTGTCCACCTGGGACACCATCAACGAGCCGCGCTACCCCTCGTTCAAGGGGATCATGGCCGCGAAGAAGAAGCCGGTGGAGACCAAGTCGCTGGCCGACCTGGGCATCGACCCCTCCACCGTGGGCCTGGCCACCGCCACCAGCGCGGTCGTCGACTCCGCCGGCCGCCCGCCCAAGGGCGAGGGCATCAAGGTCACCGACGAGGGCGACGGCGCGCAGAAGCTGGTCGGCTACCTGGCCGAGCAGAAGCTCGTCTGACCCGGCCCGGATCGCAGCGAAGAGGAGACTGAACAGCCATGGCAGAGGTCCTGGTCCTGGTCGAGCTGAACCCGGCCGACGGCACCGTCCGCAAGACCACGCTCGAGGCGCTCACCGCCGCCCGGGTCCTCGGTGAGGTCTCGGCGGTCGTCGCCGGCGGCCCCGGCGTCGCCGCCGGCGCCCGCGAGCGGCTCGCCGAGTACGGCGCGGGCAAGGTCTACGTCGCCGAGTCCCCGGAGATCGACGAGTACCTCGTCGCGCCCAAGGCCGAGGTGCTCGCGCAGCTGGTGGCCCAGGTCGCGCCGGCCGCCGTCGTCATCCCGTCCTCCCCGGAGGGCCGGGAGGTCGCCGCGCGGCTGGCGCTGAAGACCGGCAGCGGCTTCCTCACCGACGTCACCGAGATCGCCCCCGACGGCACCGCCACCCAGGTGGTCTTCGCCGGAGGGACGATCGTGCACTCCAAGGTGACGACCGGCACGCCGATCTACACGCTGCGCGGCAACTCCGTCACCCCCGAGCCGGCCCCCGCCGCCGGCGAGGAGGTCCCGGTGCAGGTCTCGATCTCCGAGCAGGCCAAGCAGACCCGCGTCGTGGACAAGGTCGTCGAGCAGAAGAGCAACCGGCCCGAGCTGACCGAGGCGGCGATCGTCGTCTCCGGTGGCCGCGGGGTGGCCAGCGCCGAGAACTTCTCGATCATCGAGGGCCTGGCCGACTCGCTCGGTGCCGCCGTCGGCGCCTCGCGCGCCGCCGTCGACTCCGGCTTCTACCCGCACAGCTTCCAGGTCGGGCAGACCGGCAAGACCGTCTCGCCGCAGCTCTACATCGCCGTCGGCATCTCCGGTGCCATCCAGCACCGCGCCGGCATGCAGACGTCCAAGACCATCGTGGCCGTCAACAAGGACCCCGAGGCCCCGATCTTCGAGCTGGCCGACTTCGGCGTCGTCGGGGACCTGTTCCAGATCGTCCCCGCCGCCACCGAGCAGATCGCCGCCCGCAAGTAGGGGAAGGACCCCCTCGCCCCCCACTGCTCGCAGGCTCGCAGCGGGACCCTGCGAGGGGCCGTTCCCGGGCGTCACCCGGCTCGGCGCGAGCCCCTGTGCGGCACGTCAGGCGCCGGTCCCCGTCCCCGGGGGCCGGCGCCTGTCGCGTTCCCGGCGGCCGGGCCTCAGTCCCGGGGCCCCTGCGCCTGGGGCGCCGGGGTCCGTGGCGCGGCCTCCCGCTCGCGTGGTGCGGGCACCGGGGCCGCGGCGGGCCGGTCGCCCGTCACGCGCCGGGTGACCCTGGCCTCCGCCGCGGACGTCGCCGGCGCCGGGACCGCGGCCGGCTCGGGTTCGGGGAGCAGCCAGTCGACGTCGACCTCCTCACCACCGACGTTCCCGGTGTCCCAGGCCCCGCCGACCACCAGCGTGTGCAGCGTGGGGCCGGCGAGCGGTTCGAGCTGAGCGCGCAGCGCCGCGTCGTCGGGCAGCCCGGACACGCGTGACTCCAGCCGGGCCCGGTTGCGCCGCAGCCGCTCCAGGAGGACTTCGGTGTCCGCGGCCCGGTCGAAGGCGCCCTGCTCGGCCTCCGCGATGCCCCGGGCGATCTGGCCCTTGATCGTCCGCGGCCGCCCGGTGGCGTCGATGGTCACCATCTGCCGCCAGGCGCGCGTCTTGTGCCGGTACTGCAGCATCGCCATCACCGCCTCGTGGCGGAGGAGGTCCGCGTCCCGCAGCGGCACCCCGCGCCAGACCGCGGCCAGGTTGCGGGCCAGCGAGATCGCCGAGGCCAGACCGCTGTTGAGGCCGCGGCCGGGCCAGAAGTGGATGGCGTTGCCCGCGTCGCCGAGCAGGAAGGCATGGGTCCCGGGTGTCGTGCGGGTCGGCGGGTAGAGCTGCGCGGTGAACCGCGGCCGCTGGACCATGTCCAGCCGGAAGCCGGTCACCGCGGTCAGCCGGTCGGCGGGGACGCCGAACAGCCGCAGCCCCTCCTGCACCCGCGCCCACAGCGCCGAGCCCTTGAGCAGCGCCGGGAGGAAGAACGTGTGGTGGGTCTCGCACATGAACTCGCCGTCCGGTTGCCGCTCCAGCACGCACGGCGCGGACTGGACGCAGGCGGTGAACATCTGTCGGACGGGGTTGATCCCCACGGCCTCCTGCGCCTCCTGGTCGGTCAGCCGCATGTTGAGGAAGCCCTCGCCGCGCAGCGAGTTGAGCAGGAAGCGGTTCTGCGAGACGGTCAGCAGCACGGCCGTGGGGTCGGGCAGCCGGGAGGCCACCCGCAGGCCGAGGACCACGTCCTGCACGTGCTCGCCGTCCACCGAGTACATCGAGGTGTCCGGCGTCCCGAACCGGTCGGCGAAGTGGTCGCGGGTGCGTGAGCGGCCGCCCTCGCAGATGGCCAGCACGTGCTGCTGCAGCAGGTCGTCGCGGGCCTCGGCGGCGTCGAACCGCTCCGGGACGAGCGTGATCCGGTCGGACCTCTCGTTCGCGAGCTCGAGCAGCTCGTCCTCGATGAACCGCACCGGGGTGTTGCGCGGCGCGGCGCCCTCGATCGAGTCCGGGCCGACGGGCCACATCTGCGACCAGTCCTCGCCGTCGGCGAACAGTCGCTCCTGCACGTGGGGCGGCAGCCGCAGGTACTGCCGGCTCTGCAGGGTGACCACCTGCTCGCGGCGGACGTTGCCCTTCTCGTAGGTCGTCCACTCCAGGTGGTCACCGACCCGCACCCAGCGGCGGTCGTGGACCCGGACCGCCACCCGCGGCCCCATCAGGTGGTCCAGCAGCAGGGCCAGGGTCAGGCCGACCGGCCCGCCGCCGGTGATCGTGACCCGCAGGACGTCCGGTGACCCGCCGTCGAGGTGGTCGACCGGGCCGGCGAGGGTGGCCGACTCCCAGGTCTCGAAGCGGAACACCTCGTCGCCGATCCGGATCTCGTCGCCCGGCTCGAGCACGTGGTCGCTGACCTGGACGCCGTTCACCCAGGTCCCGTTGTCGCTGTCGTGGTCGTGCAGGACGAAGCCCGCGTCCTCGCGGCGCACCTCGGCGTGCACCCGCGAGGAGAAGCGGCTGGTGAGGACGACGTCGTTGGTGTCGCCCCGGCCCAGCGTGACGGCGTTCCGGCCGAGGGGGAACCGCTGTCCCTCCAGCCGCCCCTGGACTCCGACGAGTGCGGTGATCATCGCTTCCGGCTCCCGCTCCGAGTGGCCCGTGACGCGGCGGTGCCCGGTCGTGACCGGGCACCACGCCGCGGGGGTGCCCGCCGAGCGGTCGTGTCCCCGTCGCCGGGACGACGCCCCGGCGCACGGCCTCTCCCGACCCCCGGCCGGCCGGTCGCCCACCGCGCCCGGCGCTCCGGATCCCCACTGGTCCGTCCTGTCACCGCGGTCCGGGGTCGTGTCCACGGTGGTGGGTGCCCGAGTGGGTGTCAACGGCCGCGGCCGCGGCCTCCCCGGCGCCCGCGCGACCGTGCGCGCCGGCCTCCGGCGGTCCCGACCGGCCGGCCGTCCCGCGCGACTACCCTGGCGTCGGTGACCGGGCGGTCATCCAGGGGAGATCGTCCGGGGCGCGGCCCGGTGAGCGTGGTGAGGAGAGCAGGTGACGTACCTCGACCACGCGGCCACCACGCCGGTGCTACCCGAGGTCCTGGCCGCCATGACCGAGCAGATGGGCCGGGTCGGCAACGCCTCCTCGCTGCACGCCGGCGGCCGCGCCGCGCGCCGGTCGGCCGAGCAGGCCCGCGAGCGGCTGGCCGAGGCGCTGGGCGCCCGGCCGTCGGAGGTCCTGTTCACCGGCGGCGGCACCGAGAGCGACAACCTCGCGGTCAAGGGCCTCTACTGGGCCCGGCGGGGGGCCGACTCGCGCCGGCGGCGGCTCGTCGTCAGCCCCGCCGAGCACCACGCCGTCCTCGACAGCGCCGAGTGGCTGGCCAAGCACGAGGGTGCGGAGGTGACCTGGCTGCGGCTGGAGACCACCGGCCGGATCGCCCCCGCGGCGCTGGCCGACGCGCTCGGTGACGGGTCCGACGTCGCGGTCGCCAGCGTCATGTGGGCCAACAACGAGATCGGCACGGTCAGCGACGTCGCGGCGCTGGCCGAGGTGGCCCACGCCGTCGGCGTGCCGCTGCACACCGACGCCGTGCAGGCCGTCGGTCAGGTGCCGGTGGACTTCACCGCCGGCGGCGTCGATGCGCTGACCATGACCGGGCACAAGCTCGGCGGTCCCATGGGCGCCGGCGCGCTGCTGCTGCGGCGCGACGCGGAGTGCACGCCGCTCCTGCACGGCGGCGGGCAGGAGCGCGACGTCCGCTCGGGCACGTTGGACGTGCCGGCCATCGTCGGCCTGGCGGTCGCGGCCGGTGCCGCCGTCGCCGGGCGCGGCGAGCGGGCCGTGCGGCTGGCCGCACTGCGCGACCGGCTCGTGGCCGGGGTGCTCGAGCAGGTGCCCGACGCGCAGCTCAACGGCCCCCCGCTGGACGACGTCGTCGCCGGTGGTCCCGGCCGGCTGCCGGGCAACGCCCACCTGTCCTTCCCCGGCGCCGAGGGCGACGCGCTGCTCATGCTGCTCGACGCCCGCGGCATCGAGTGCTCGACCGGCTCGGCCTGCAGCGCCGGGGTGGCCCGGCCCAGCCACGTGCTCACCGCCGTGGGCGCCGACACCGCCCGGGCGCGCAGCTCGCTGCGGTTCAGCCTGGGCTCGACGAGCACCGACGCCGACGTCGACGCGCTGCTGGCCGTGATCGGGCCGGTCGTGGAGCGGGCCCGCCGAGCGGGGCTGGGCCGCCGATGAGGCTGCTGGCCGCGATGAGCGGGGGAGTGGACTCGGCGGTCGCCGCGGCGCTCGCGGTCGACGCCGGGCACGACGTCACCGGCGTCCACCTGGCGCTCTCGCCCGACCGGCAGACCCTGCGCAGCGGCGCCCGCGGCTGCTGCAGCGTCGAGGACGCCCACGACGCCCGCCGGGTCGCCGACGAGCTGGGCATCCCGTTCTACGTCTGGGACCTCGCCGAGCGGTTCACCGAGGACGTCGTCGACGACTTCGTGGCCGAGTACGCGGCCGGCCGCACGCCCAACCCGTGCCTGCGCTGCAACGAGCGGATCAAGTTCACCGCGGTCCTCGACCGGGCGCTGGCGCTGGGCTTCGACGCCGTCGTCACCGGGCACCACGCGCGGCTGGCCGACGGGCAGCTGCGCCGGTCGGTCGACGCGGCCAAGGACCAGTCCTACGTGCTCGGCGTCCTCACCGCCGGTCAGCTGGCCGGGGCGCTGTTCCCCCTGGGGTCGATGACCAAGGAGCGGGTGCGCGCGATCGCCGCCGGGCGCGGGTTCGCGGTGGCCACCAAGCCCGACTCGCACGACATCTGCTTCATCCCCGACGGCGACACCCGCGGCTTCCTCACCCGCCGGCTGGGCGCGCGCCCGGGACCGGTGGTCGACGCCGCCACGGGCGCCACCGTGGGCACGCACGAGGGCACCCACGGCTTCACCGTCGGGCAGCGGCGCGGTCTGGGTCTCGCGGTGGGCGACCAGCGGCCGCGGTTCGTGCTCTCGATCGAGCCGGTCACCCGCACGGTGACGGTCGGGACGGCGGAGCTGACCGGGGTCGACGTCGTCCGCACCGGTCCGCCCACCTGGACCGGTGCGGCACCGGAGCTGCCGCTGCGCGCCGAGGTCCAGCTGCGTGCGCACGCGGCCGCCGTCGCCTCCGAGGTGACCGCCGGTGAGGACGGCGGGCTGGTGCTCGCGCTCGCCGGGACCCAGCGCGGGGTGGCGCCGGGGCAGTCGGCCGTCCTCTACGCGCCCGACGCGGTGCGCGGCGACCTGGTGCTCGGCCAGGCGCCGGTCGCCGTCGCCTGACCGTCCCGCAGCCGCTCCTCCTCCGTCCCCCGAGCGGCCTGGTGCGGGACCAGTCCGTCACCTAACGTGTGCGACGAGCCACTCCTCGAGCCCCGCCACGTCGCTCGGCTCACGACCCGCCGGCCCCGGCGGTCAGGTCCCGCACGTCCTCGGAGGACTCCGTGCGCAGAACGCGCCTCACCCTGGCCACCGCCGTCGCGGTGACCACCTCGGCCGGGCTGCTGGCCGTCCCGTCCGTGGCCTCGGCCGCGCCGAAGGACGTGACGGTCCAGCTGCTGGCCATGAACGACTTCCACGGGCGGATCACCCCGCAGACCGGTGCCGACGGGTCCCTGGCGACCTCGCCCGGTGCCGACGGCCAGTACGGCACGGCCGACGACGTCAGCGTCCCGGTCGGCGGTGCCGCGCACGTCGCTGCGACCGTCCAGCGCCTCGAGGCGGCGTTCGAGGACACGACCCAGGGCCCGTCCACCTCGTTCTTCGTGGGTGCCGGTGACCTGATCAGCGCCTCGCCGTTCGAGTCGAGCGTGTACGAGGACGAGCCGACCATCGAGGCGCTCAACGCCATGGGCCTGGACGTGTCCTCCGTGGGCAACCACGAGTTCGACCGGGGCACCGACGAGCTGCGGCGCATCTCAGCCGCGACCGACGGCACCTTCACCGACGACGTCACCGCCTGCGAGGGCGTCACCCCCGGCGTCGACGGCTGCTTCGGCGAGGGGGAGCACGAGTTCCACGGCGCCGAGTTCCCCTACCTGGCCGCGAACGTGCTGGACGCGCGGACCGGCGAGCCGATGCTCCCGCCGTACCAGGTCCTCGACGTGGCCGGCGGTCAGCAGGTGGCCCTCATCGGCGTGGTCACCGAGACGACCCCGACCATCGTCTCGCCCGACGGCGTCGCCGACGTGCGCTTCATCGACGAGGCAGACGCGGTGAACCGCTGGGTGCCCGAGCTGCAGGACCGGGGCATCGAGGCCATCGGGGTACTGGTCCACGAGGGCGGCACGGTCACCGACCCGGACGCCGCCCCGACCGCGGACAGCTGCACCGGTCTCACGGGGCCGATCGTCGACGTCAACGCCCGCACCTCCGCGGCGGTCGACCTGATCGTGAGCGCGCACACGCACAACGCCTACAACTGCCGGTTGACCGACCCCAGCGGCCAGCCGCGGCTGGTCACCCAGGCGGGCTTCTACGGCCGCCTGGTCACCGACATCCGGCTGTCGATCGACCGCACCACCGGCGACGTCGACCGCGGCGCCACCTACTCGGCGACCAACGTGCCGGTGACCCGGGAGGCCGCCGACCCGGAGGTCCAGTCGATCGTCGACTACTGGAACGGCCGGGCCGCCGAGACCCGCAACCAGGTGGTCGGCACGGCCGCCGCGACCATCGGCACCGCGGGGTCCGCCGGCCGCAACGCGGAGCAGCCCATCGTCAACCTGGTCGCCCAGGCCCAGCTCGAGGCGACGCAGCAGGACCAGTTCGGGAACCCGGTCGTCGCCTTCATGAACCCCGGCGGGGTGCGGACGGACATCGAGGCCGGTGAGGTGACCTACGGCGAGCTGTTCGCGGTGCAGCCCTTCGGCAACACCGTCAACGCGCTGACGCTGACCGGTGCGCAGATCGACGACGTGCTGGAGGAGCAGTTCCAGCTGGGCGGCGGCCCGCGCGACAGCCAGCTGATCCTCGGCACGTCCGAGGGCTTCGCCTACACCTACGACCTCGACCTGCCCTACGGCGAGCGGGTGGTCGACAGCTCGATCACGATCGGCGGCGTGGCCGTCGACCCGGCGGCCGGTTACCGCGTCGTGGCGAACTCGTTCCTCACCGCGGGCGGCGACTCGTTCACCACCTTCACCAGCGGGACGGACCTGACCGTCGGCCCGGTCGACGTCGACACCCTCGTCGCCTACTTCCAGGCCAACTCCCCGGTCAGCCCGCCGCCGGCGAACCACAGCACGCCCGTCTGACCGGCCGGGGAGCCGCGGCGGCGCCGGACTACCGTCGCCGCCGTGGCCTCCCCGACCGAGCCAGAGCGCGACCCCGAACCGACCAGCACCGACCCGAGGCCGGCTCCCGCACCGTGGGGGCCGGCCTCGGGTGTCGGGTCCCTGCCCGGCACCGACCCGGCCGAGGCGCTGCGCATCGTCCTCGGCGAGCTGCCCGGCATGCCGCACCTGCACGAGCTGCCCGCGCGCGGCGCCGGCGCGGACCTGATCGGCCGCAGTGCCGCGCTGCTGGTCGACCTCGCCGTCGACCTCACCCCCGCGGGCTGGCGGCTGGTGCCCCGCGGCGGCGTCGACCTGCGCCGCGCGCAGGAGTTCCTCGCCCGCGACCTCGACGCCCTGCACGACGTCGCCGGGACCCACCGCGGCCCGTTCAAGGTCCAGGCCACCGGGCCCTGGACGCTGGCCGCCGGGCTGGAGCGCGAGCGCGGTGAGCGGGCCGTCGTCGACCCCGGTGCCCGCCGCGACCTCGGCCAGTCGCTGGCCGAGGGGATCGGCGCGCACGTCGCCGAGGTCGCCGCGCGGGTGCCGGGCGCGCAGGTGGTGGTCCAGCTCGACGAGCCGTCGCTGCCCGGCGTCCTGCAGGGCTCCCTGCCCACGGTGAGCGGGTTCGGCCGGCTGTCCGCGGTGGAGGCGTCCGTGGTGCAGTCCGAGCTGGCCGCCGTCGTCGCCGCGGTGCCCGGCCCGGTCGTCGTCCACTGCTGCGCGCACCGGGCGCCGCTGGACCTGGTGCGCGCCGCCGGCGCGGACGCGCTGTCCTTCGACCTCGGCCTGGTGCAGGACCTCGACGCCCTCGGTGCCGCCGTGGAGGCCGGCACCCACCTGCTGGTCGGCGTCGTGCCCGGCACCGACGCGACGCTGCCCGCGCCCAAGGCGACCGCCTCCCGGCTGCGGGCGTGGTGGCGCGAGCTGGGCTTCTCCGCCGACGAGCTGCACGAGGCGGTCACGCTCACCCCGGCCTGCGGTCTGGCCGGTGCCACCCCGGCCTACGCGCGCGCGGCGATGACCCACGTCCGCGAGGCCGCGGAGCACCTCCTGCCGGAGTGATCACGAACGGGTGAGCGCGGCGGGTGCGCCGTCGTACCCGGCGGATACGGTCGACGTCGTGAGCACGGACGCCGCCACGGACGAGGACACCCCGCAGGTCGCCGCCACCGCTGAGCGGGAGGACATCACCGAGGTCCCCGACGCCGCGCGCACCCGTCACCGCGACCTGTCCGAGGAGCTCGACCGCTACGCGTTCGCCTACTACGTGCAGGACGCGCCGCTGGTCAGCGACGGCCAGTACGACGAGCGCATGGCCGAGCTCAAGGCCCTGGAGGCCGAGCACCCGGCGCTGCTCACGCCCGACTCGCCGAGCCAGAAGGTCAACGGCGGGTTCACCGCCACCTTCGCGCCGGTCGCCCACCTCGAGCGCATGCAGAGCCTGGACAACGTCTTCGACGGCGACGAGCTCTCCGCCTGGGCGAGCCGGGTGGTGCGCGATGCCGGGAACGGGATCGCCTGGCTGTGCGAGCTGAAGGTCGACGGCGTCGCCGTGGCGCTGGTGTACGAGCGCGGCCGGCTGGTGCGCGCGGCCACCCGCGGCGACGGGAGGACGGGGGAGGACGTCACCGCCAACGTCCGCACCATGGACGACGTCCCGCAGCACCTCACCGGCGACGACGTCCCCGAGCTGCTCGAGGTCCGCGGCGAGATCTACTTCCCGATCGAGGGGTTCGCCGACGTCAACGCCGGCATGGTGGAGCAGGGCAAGCCCCCGTTCGCCAACCCGCGCAACGCCGCGGCCGGCTCGCTGCGGCAGAAGGACCCGCGGGTGACCGCGTCGCGGCCGCTCCGGCTGGTCGTGCACGGCCTGGGCGCCCGGCGTGGCCTGGAGCCGGCCCGCCAGTCGGAGGCCTACGAGCGGCTGCGCGGGCTCGGCCTGCCAGTGAGCAGCCGCTACGAGGTGGTCGACGACCTCGAGGCGGTGTGGGCCTACGTCGAGCGCTTCCGCGAGCAGCGGCACTCGGTCGAGCACGAGATCGACGGCGTCGTCGTCAAGGTCGACCAGGTGGCGCTGCAGCGGCGGCTGGGCTCGACCTCGCGGGCGCCGCGGTGGGCGATCGCGTTCAAGTACCCGCCGGAGGAGGCCACCACCAAGCTGCTCGACATCCGGGTCAACGTGGGCCGCACCGGCCGGGTCACCCCCTTCGGCTACATGGAGCCGGTCAAGGTCGCCGGGTCCACCGTGCAGCTGGCCACGCTGCACAACGCCAGCGAGGTCGAGCGCAAGGGCGTGCTCATCGGCGACACCGTCGTCGTCCGCAAGGCCGGCGACGTCATCCCGGAGATCCTCGGCCCGGTGGCCGCGGCCCGCGACGGCTCCGAGCGCCCGTTCGTGATGCCCACGCACTGCCCCGAGTGCGGCACCGAGCTGCGGTACGAGAGGGAGGGCGACGCCGACATCCGGTGCCCCAACGCGCGGTCCTGCCCCGCGCAGCTGCGGGAGCGGGTGTTCCACGTCGCCGGCCGTGGCGCCTTCGACGTCGAGGCGCTGGGCTACGAGACGGCGGTCGCGCTGCTGCAGGCCCACCTGATCGAGGACGAGGGCGACCTGTTCTCCCTCGACGAGGACCAGCTGTCGCGCTCGTCGTTCTTCACCAGGAAGGACGCCGGGCTGACGGCCAACGCCCTCAAGCTCCTGGCCAACCTGCAGCACCGCAAGGACGTCCCGCTGTGGCGGGTGCTGGTGGCGCTGTCGATCCGGCACGTGGGACCGACCGCCGCGCAGGCGCTGGCCCGCGACTTCCGCTCGCTGGACCGCATCGCCGCCGCGTCGGAGGAGGAGCTGGCCGCCGCCGACGGGGTCGGCCCGACGATCGCCCGCTCGGTCCGCGACTGGTTCGCCGTCGACTGGCACCGCGAGGTCGTGGAGAAGTGGCGCCGGGCCGGGGTGCGGCTGGCCGACGCCGGTGAGGACGCCCCGCCCGGGCCCCTCACCGGGCTCACGGTGGTGATCACCGGGTCGCTGCGCGACCTGTCCCGCGACCAGGCCATCGCCGCGGTGCAGGAGCGCGGCGGCAAGGTCACCGGCTCGGTGTCGAAGAAGACCGGCTTCGTGGTGGTCGGCGCCGACCCGGGCAGCAAGTACGACAAGGCCGTGCAGGTCAAGGCGCCGATCCTCGACGACGACGGCCTGCGGGTGCTGCTCGACGAGGGTCCCGAGGCGGCCCGCGCGGTCGCCACGATCGGCGACGGGAGCGAGCCGGCGCAGCCCGACCCGTCGGCTGCTGAGCCGGCCGAGGACGTGGCGCAGCCCGCGAAGGCCAAGCGGACGAGGGCCGAGCGGAAGAAGGCCGAGCCGGTGGGGTCCGAGCCGGTGGGGTCCGAGCCGGTGGGGTCCGAGCCGGAGGAGGCGCCGGCGGAGGAGGCGCCGGCGGAGGGTTGACCTCTGCCGCTCGTCGTCCCCGGGGGCCCGGCGGCCGCTCAGACCGGCGGCAGGTGGGCGACGCTCGCCGCGATGCCGGTGAGGTGGGTCAGCCGCAGCAGCTCCGAGCGCCGGTACGCCGGCCCGCCGGAGCGGCCGAGCACCACCGCGGTGCCGGGGTCGCCGAAGGGCGAGGCCATCATCTCGATCGCCATCTCCCGCCAGCGCTCGGGCAGCCAGTCGTCCTCGCTGGGCAGCAGCCGCGGCGAGGACAGCGGCAGCCACGGCAGGTGCACCCCGTCGAAGGTGGGCGCGGCGTCGGAGGCGGCGAGCACCTCGCACCCGCCGCCGTCGGTCGCCTGCAGCACCGCCGCCCAGCCGCTGTGGAACACCCGGGGCAGCTCGGCGGCCAGGAGCTTCACCGCCAGGGTGGGTGGGGGGTCCGTGGCGGCGCGGGCCAGCGCCTCGAGCAGGTCGAGCTCGCGGTGGGTGTCCAGCGGTCCGGCGAAGGGCCGCAGCGCCTCCACCTGCACGCCCGGCACCGCCTGCACGACGGTGATCAGGCTGTCGGGCAGCCGGTCCCGCGGGAGCTCGACCACCACGTCGTCGACGGCGACGCCCCCGCTCCGCTCGAGCACGTCGACCGAGACGATGTCGATGCCCGCGGTGCCCAGCGCGGTCGCCACCGCTCCGAGCAGGCCGGGACGGTCGGGCACGACCAGCCGCAGGAGATAGGACACGGGGGTTCCCTCCGCAGACGACGTCGAGGTGCTGCCCGATCCTCGTCGATCGCGTGGCGGGAGCAGCTTCCCCCATGCGGGGGCCCCGGGTCGAGCCGCCGTCCTGCCCGGACCGGCGCGGCGACCGGCCCACGTACAGTGGCCGGGTTGCGTCCCTGGCGCCGGCCGGCGCCGACGACAGGAGTCCCACCCCAGCATGAGCCCCACCACCCCCGAAGCCGGCGTGCACCCGGCCCTCGACCGCCAGGACATCGCGCACCTCGCGCGGCTGGCCCGGCTGGCCGTCACCGACGAGGAGCTCGACCGCTTCGCCGGGCAGCTGGGAGCGGTCCTCGACGCGGTGGCCCAGGTGCAGCGCGCCGACGTCGACGACGTCGTCCCCACGACGCACGCCGTCCCGCTGACCAACGTGATGCGTCCCGACGTCACCCGGCCCAGCCTCCCGCGTGACGTCGTCCTGGCCGGTGCCCCCGCCGCCGAGGACGACCGCTTCCGCGTGCCCCGCATCCTCGGGGAGGAGGCGTGAGCGACCTCACCGCGCTGACCGTCGCCGAGCTCCAGCGGGCACTGGCCGATGGCGAGACCTCCGCCGCCGAGGTCACCCGGGCCCACCTCGACCGCATCGGGACCGAGGACGACGCGCTCGGCGCCTACCTGCACGTCGACCGGGAGGGCGCGCTGCGGCGCGCCGGCGAGGTCGACGCCACCGGCACCGCGGGCACCGGCCTGGCCGGCGTCCCCGTGGCGCTCAAGGACGTCTTCGTCACCGAGGGCGTGCCCACCACCAGCGGCTCGCGGATCCTCGAGGGCTGGCGCCCGCCGTACGACGCCACCGCCGCGCGCAGGCTCAAGGACGCCGGCACGGTGCTCCTCGGCAAGACCAACATGGACGAGTTCGCGATGGGCTCCTCCACCGAGAACTCCGCCTACCGGCCGACCCGCAACCCGTGGGACCACGACCGGGTCCCCGGCGGCTCCTCCGGGGGGTCGAGCGCCGCGGTCGCCGGCCGGCTGGCCCCGTTCGCGCTGGGCACCGACACCGGCGGCTCGATCCGCCAGCCCGCGGCGCTCACCGGCCTGGTCGGGCACAAGCCCACCTACGGCTCGGTGTCGCGCTACGGCCTGATCGCCTTCTCCTCGAGCCTCGACCAGGCCGGCCCGATGGCCCGCACGGTGCTCGACGCCGCGCTGGTGCACGAGGCGATCGGCGGTCACGACCCGTGCGACTCCACGAGCATCGACTCGCCCGTGCCCACGCTGGTCGAGGCCGCCCGCCGGGGTGCCGGCGGCGACCTGTCCGGGCTGCGGGTCGGCGTCGTCCGCGAGCTCGGCGGCGAGGGCTCCCGCGAGGGTTACGAGCAGGGCGTGCTCGACCGGTTCGCCGAGGCTGTCGCGCTGCTGGAGGCCGCCGGCGTCGAGGTCCGCGAGGTGTCCTGCCCGTCGTTCGGGCTGGCGCTGCCGGCGTACTACCTCATCGCCCCGAGCGAGGCGTCGTCCAACCTGGCCCGCTTCGAGGGGATGCGCTTCGGCATCCGCGTCGGCGACGACGGCAGCCGCGACGTCGACGACGTCATGGCGCTCACCCGCGAGCAGGGCTTCGGCGCCGAGGTGAAGCGGCGCATCATCCTCGGCACCTACGCGCTGTCGGCCGGCTACTACGACGCCTACTACGGGCAGGCGCAGAAGGTCCGCACGCTGATCAACCGCGACTTCGGCGCGGCCTTCGCCGACGTCGACGTGCTGGTCAGCCCCACCAGCCCGACCGTCGCCTGGCCGATCGGCGCCCGCGTCGACGACCCGCTGGCCATGTACGCCGCCGACCTGTGCACGCTGCCGGCCAGCCTCGCCGGCGTCCCGGCGATCTCGGTGCCCTGCGGGCTGTCGGAGGAGCTGCCGGTGGGCCTGCAGGTCATGGCGCCGGCACTCGCCGACGACCGCTGCTACCGGGTGGCCGCCGCGGTCGAGGCCGCCCGCGGCCGTCCGCTGGCCGACGAGCTGTTCGACCGCGCCCCCGCCCGGGGCGCCGCGTGAACGGCGCGCTCAAGGCCGCGTGGGGCCTCACCGCGTTCGTCGTCCTGGTGGGGCTGATTGGCTGGATCACCACCGGCGAGGTCTTCTTCGCCGTCTTCATCGTCCTGGGCGTGCTCACCGCCGTCGGCGCCGTGATGACCGGCCGCTCCGTCCGCAAGGAGAACGACTCCCGATGACCGACACCCTCGTCGAGTTCGACGAGCTCCTCACCCGCTACGAGCCGGTCATCGGCCTGGAGACCCACGTCGAGCTGGGCACCGCGTCGAAGATGTTCTGCGGCTGCGCCACGACCTTCGGCGCGGAGCCCAACACCCAGACCTGCCCGGTGTGCCTCGGCCTGCCGGGGTCGCTGCCGGTGGCCAACGCCGCCGCCGTCGAGTCCACCATCCGGATCGGCCTGGCCCTGGGCTGCCGGATCGCCGGCTGGTCGCGCTTCGCCCGGAAGAACTACTTCTACCCGGACATCCCCAAGGGCTTCCAGGTCAGCCAGTACGACGAGCCGCTGTGCACCGCCGGCCGCCTCGACGTCGAGGTCGACGGCAGGACCTACCGCGTGGAGATCGAGCGGGTGCACCTCGAGGAGGACACCGGCAAGAACCTGCACGTCGGCGGGGCCACCGGCCGCATCCACGGTGCCGACCACTCACTGGTCGACTTCAACCGGGCCGGCATCCCCCTGGTCGAGATCGTCACCCGGCCCGTCGCCGGCGCCGGCGAGAAGGCCCCCGAGGTCGCCCGGGCCTACGTCACCGCGCTGCGCGACGTGATCCAGACCCTCGGCGCCTCGGACGTCCGGATGGAGCAGGGCAGCCTGCGCTGCGACGTGAACCTCTCGCTCAACCCGGTGGGCGCCCTGGAGTGGGGCACCCGCACCGAGACCAAGAACGTCAACTCGCTGCGGTCGGTGGAGCGCGCCGTCCGCTACGAGATGCGCCGGCAGGCCGCCGTCCTGGACGCCGGCGGCCGGGTGGTGCAGGAGACCCGCCACTTCCACGAGGACACCGGCAGCACGTCGTCCGGCCGCAGTAAGGAGGAGGCGACCGACTACCGGTACTTCCCCGAGCCCGACCTCGTGCCGCTGGCCCCCGACACCGCGTGGGTGGAGGAGCTGGCCGCCGGGCTGCCCGAGCTGCCCGCCGCCCGCCGGGTGCGGCTTCAGGAGGAGTGGGGCCTGCCGGCGACCGAGATGACCTGGCTGGTCAACGCCGGGGCGCTCGGGCTGGTCGAGCAGACCGTCGCCGCCGGCGCCTCCCCGGCCGATGCCCGCAAGTGGTGGCTGGGCGAGCTGGCCCGCCGGGCCAACGACGCCGGGGTCGAGCTCGCCGACCTCGCGGTCACGCCCGCGCAGGTGGCCGAGCTGACCGCGCTGGTCGGCGAGGGGACCATCAACGACAAGCTCGCCCGGCAGGCGCTCGACGGCGTGCTCGCCGGCGAGGGCGACCCGCGTGCGGTCGTGCTGTCCCACGGGCTGGCGGTCATGGGGGAGTCCGACGAGCTGGTGGCCGCGGTCGACGCCGCCATCGCAGGGGCCCCCGACGTCGTCGCCAAGGTGCAGGGCGGCAAGGTGCAGGCCCTCGGTGCGCTCGTCGGCGCGGTCATGAAGGCGACCCGCGGCCAGGCCGACGCGGCCACCGTCAGGCGCATGCTCGAGGAGCGCGTGCTCGTCGGCTGATGCCGGGCGCCCCTGCCCGGGATGCCGCGGAGCCGGTCACAGCGGGCTGGAGCCGGTCGCGGACGGCGGGAGGATGCGCAGCACCTTGTCGTCGTCCTCGGCGGGAGTGCCGACGCCGTCCCCGTTCGACGTCGTCACCCACAGCCCGCCCTCGGCGTCGAGGACGACCGTGCGCAGCCGGCCGTAGCGCCCGGCGATGAGCTCGGCCGGCTCCTCGGGGACGCCGCCGGCCTCGGTCCGGACGACGTACACGCGCTGGCCGTCGAGGGCACCGAGGAAGACGGCGTCCCCGGCGGCCGCGCAGCCGCCGAGCCCGCCCTCGGCGTTGGGCACCTCGAACAGCGGCCCGGTGCTGGTGGGCCCCGGCGCCGGCCAGCCGTGGTCGCTGTCCTGGATGACGGTGTTCAGCTCGTCCGGCCCGGCGGAGGACTCGTCGACGGCGAACAGGGTGGCCGTCCCGTCGAGGGCCGGGCACAGCGACGTCACGTCGGCGTGCCCGCGGCTGTACACCGGGCCGGCGCCGACCGGCTGGCCGAAGACGTCGACGTGCAGCACCTTGCCCGCCAGCGAGGCCGGGTCCTGCGCCAGCGCCGGGTCGCCGGTGTCGCCGGTGCCGACGAAGAGGGTGCCGTCGGGGGCGAAGGCCAGACCACCGCCGTTGTGCACCTCACCGCGCGGGATGCCGGTGAGCACCGGGTTCGGGGTGCCGCCGAGGGGGAAGCGGACGACGCGGTTGTCGGTCGGCGTCGACACGTAGGCGTAGTAGAGGCCGTCCTCGTCGAACGTGGGGGACAGCGCCAGGCCCAGCAGCCCGCCGTCGCCCGCGGTGTCGACACCGGGGACGGTCATCAGCTCCTGGGCCGGCGAGCGGTCGGGGAAGACCTGCAGCAGCCGGCCGGTCTCCCGCTCGCCGACCACGGCGGTGCCGTCGGGCAGCACGACCAGCCCGGTGGGCACCGTCAGTCCGGTGGCCACGACGTTCGGGTCGCCGCGGCTGGTGCCGGAGTTCGGGTCGGCGGGGTCGCCGGGACCCGGCGGCGGGGTGGACTCGGTCGGCGGCCCGACCTGTGGGGGCTGGCCCTCGGGCAGCGGCCGGAAGGGCCCGGTGGGCTCGTAGCCGTCGTCCCCGCAGCCGGTCAGGACCAGCGCGAGGGCCAGCGTGCAGGCGGCGGCGCCGCGCCGACCCCGCTGCCGCCTCACCCGCTCCACAGTACGGGCGCGCAGGCCCCGGCGGCGCTCGCCGGGCGAGAGCCGGCGCCTAGGGTCGCAGCCCATGGCCGCAGTCGCGCAGACCGTCCCGGGCACCGCCGTCGCCGGGCCCGACGAGACGCTCACCGTCCTCGTGCCCACCCGGTCGATGGCCACCGCCGCCGAGGCGCTCTCCCCGCGGGTGCGCGCGTTCCCCGTCACCCCGGACGACGGCCCGCCCACCGGGGACGCCGCCAGGGCCCAGGTGTGGGTGCCGCCCAGCGGTGGGGCCAGGCCGTCGCCGGACCTCCTCGCCGCACTGCCCCGGCTGCGGCTGGTGCAGCTGGTCAGCGCCGGGGCCGAGCGCTTCGTCGGCCGGCTGCCGGAGGGCGTCGTGCTGTGCAACGCCCGCGGTGCGCACACCCCGTCGACGGCGGAGTGGGTGGTGGCCGCGACGCTGGCCGCCCAGCGCGGCCTGCCCGACCTCGTCCGCGAGCAGGACGCCGGGCGCTGGACGCCGGGGACGTACCACTCGCTGGTCGGGGCCCGGGTGCTGGTCGTCGGCGCCGGCGACATCGGCCGGCGGGTGGGCCGCATGATGACCGGCTTCGACGTCGAGCTGACCTACGTCGCCCGCAGCGCGCGCGACGGTGTGCACGCCACCGACGAGCTGCCGCGGCTGCTGCCGGAGGCCGACGTCGTGGTCGTCGTCGTCCCGGTGACCGACGAGACCACCGGTCTGGTCGACGCCGCGTTCCTCGCCGCGATGCGGGACGGCGCGCTGCTGGTGAACGCCGCCCGCGGGGTCGTCGTCGACACCGGCGCGCTGCTCGCCGAGCTCACCGCGGGCCGGCTGCGGGCCGCCCTCGACGTGACCGAGCCCGAGCCGCTGCCCGAGGGGCACCCGCTGTGGTCGGCGCCGGGCCTGCTGCTCACCCCGCACGTGGCCGGCGCGGTGCCCGGCACCGACGCCCGGGCGGAGGCCGCCGTCCTCGACCAGCTGCGGCGGGTGCTGGCGGGAGAGCCGCTGGTCAACGTGGTGGCCTCCTACTGAACGCCTGGGACCATGGGGAGCCGTGGCTGCCCTCGCACGCATGCGGATGAGCCGGGTCGCGCTGGTCCCCGTCGTCCTCCTCGCCGTCTGCGCGCTGCCCTTCGCGGCGGCCGCCCCCTGGGCGGCGGTCGTCCTGCTGCTCCCGCTGCTCGCCGCCGCCTGGGTGCTGCGGGTGGGTGTCGACGTCGACGAGGGGGGCATCACCACCCACTCGCTGCTGCGGCCGCGACGGGTGGCGTGGGACGACCTGGCCGGCATCCGCATCGGCCGCGACGCCCGGCTGCGACTGGTCACCACCGCCGGCGGGGAGGTGCCGCTGCCCGTCCTGCGGGCGCGCGACCTCCCGCGGCTGGCCGCGCTGTCGGGCGGGCGGATCGACGCGCCCTGACGCTCACCCCGCCAGGGCGGTGAGCCGCTCCGCCGCGTCGCTGCCCTCGACCGCGGTGTAGACGACCAGCTGCAACCCGGGCGCGTCGGCCGGCGTCAGCTGGTGGTGCTCGAGCAGCAGGGTGCCGACCTCGGGGTGCTCGAACCGGCGCTCGGCGGAGCTGAACCGGTCGACGTCGTGGCTGGCCCACCCGGCCCGGAAGTGCGGGCTGGCCGCCTCGAGCCGGGCGACGAGGTCCACGACCCCCGGGTCGGCGAGTCGCGGGCCGACCTCCGCCCGGAACTGGGTGAGGAAGCGCCGGCTGTCGCCCGCCCAGTCGGCGAGCAGCCGGCGGACGGCCGGGTCGGTGAAGACCAGCCACAGCAGGTTGCGCTCGCCGCCGGGGACGGCGGCCACCCCCGGGTAGAGCCGCTCGTAGGCGCGGTTCCACCCGACGATGGACCAGTCCGCGGTGATCGCGTAGGCGGGGGAGTGGCCGAGCGCGTCGAGCAGGCGCTGCACGTGCCCCGGCAACCCGTCGGCGGAACCGGCCGCGGTGGCGCCGCCGTGCCCGGCCAGCCGCAGCACGTACTCGTGCTCGGCCGGTGACATCCGCAGCGTGCGGGCCAGCGCGTCGACCACCTGCCGCGACGGCCGGATGTCGCGGCCCTGCTCCAGCCACGTGTACCAGGTGTGGCTCACGCCGGAGAGCAGCGCCACCTCCTCGCGGCGCAGCCCCGGCGTCCGCCGCGCGCCGCCGGCGGACAGCCCGGCGACCCGCGGGTCGACCTGACGACGGCGCGAGCGAAGGAACTCGGCCAGCTCACGGCGGGTGGGCGGGGGATCGGCACGGCGGGCGGTGGCGGACACGGGCTGCTCCGGGATCGGTGGTGGTGCCGGTACCAGTATCGACGGCGCCTCGGCACCGGGCGCCGTCCGGCCTACGCTCGTCGCTCGTGACCACCGTGGAGGAACCCCGCACCGCCGCCGACGTCAAGCCCCGCAGCCGCGAGGTGACCGACGGCATCACCAAGGCCCCGGCGCGGGCGATGCTGCGCGCGGTGGGCATGGGCGACGACGACTGGGACAAGCCGCAGATCGGCGTCGCGTCGTCCTGGAACGAGATCACCCCCTGCAACCTCTCCCTGGACCGGCTGGCCAAGCGGGCGAAGGAGGGCGTGCACGCCGCCGGCGGCTTCCCCCTGGAGTTCGGCACGATCTCCGTCTCCGACGGCATCTCCATGGGCCACGAGGGCATGCGCGCCTCGCTGGTCTCCCGCGAGGTGATCGCCGACTCGGTCGAGACCGTCATGTTCGCCGAGCGCCTCGACGGCTCGGTGCTGCTCGCGGGCTGTGACAAGTCGCTGCCCGGCATGCTGATGGCCGCCGCCCGGCTCGACCTGGCCAGCGTCTTCCTCTACTCCGGCTCCACGATGCCCGGGAGGCTCGGGGACCGGGACCTGACGATCATCGACGTCTTCGAGGGCGTCGGCGCCTGCGCCCGCGGTCTGATCACCCGCGACGAGCTCGACGCGATCGAGAAGGCCGCCTGCCCCGGGCAGGGGTCCTGCGGCGGCATGTACACGGCCAACACCATGGCCAGCGTCGCCGAGGCGCTCGGCATGGCCCTGCCGGGCAGCGCCGCCCCGCCCGCCCCGGACAGCCGCCGCGACGCCTTCGCGATCGCCTCCGGCGAGGCCGTGGTCAACCTGCTGCGGCAGGGCATCACCGCGCGGCAGATCATGACCCGCGAGGCGTTCGAGAACGCCATCACCGTGGTCATGGCGCTGGGCGGCTCGACCAACGCCGTCCTGCACCTCATGGCGATCGCGCACGAGGCGCAGGTGGACCTCACCCTCGAGGACTTCAACCGGATCGGCGACCGCACGCCGCACCTGGCCGACGTCAAGCCGTTCGGCCGGTACGTGATGACCGACGTCGACCGCATCGGCGGCGTCCCGGTGGTGCTGCGGGCGCTGCTCGACGCCGGGCTGCTGCACGGCGACGTGCTCACCGTGACCGGCAGGACGATGGCCGAGAACCTCGCCGAGATCGCCCCGCCGGACCCGGACGGCACGATCATCCACGCGATGGACCACCCGATCCACCGGACCGGCGGGCTGGTCGTGCTGCGCGGGTCGCTGTCGCCCGACGGCGCCGTGGTGAAGTCGGCCGGTTTCGACGCCGAGGTCTTCGAGGGCACCGCCCGGGTCTTCGACGGCGAGCAGGGCGCCATGGACGCGGTCACCGAGGGCACGCTGAACCCGGGCGACGTCGTCGTCATCCGCTACGAGGGGCCCAGGGGCGGACCCGGCATGCGCGAGATGCTCGCCGTCACCGGCGCGATCAAGGGCGCGGGCCTCGGCAAGGACGTCCTGCTGCTCACCGACGGCCGCTTCTCCGGCGGCACGACGGGGCTGTGCATCGGGCACGTGGCGCCGGAGGCCACCGACGGCGGCCCGATCGCCCTGGTGCAGGACGGTGACCGGATCCGGCTGGACCTCTCGACCCGCACGCTGGACCTGCTGGTCGACGACGAGGAGCTGGCCCGCCGCCGGCAGGACTGGGCGCCGCTGCCCCCGCGCTACACCACCGGGGTGCTCGGCAAGTACGCCAAGCTCGTCGGCTCGGCGGCCCAGGGCGCCATCTGCACGTGACGGGCCTGCGCTGATCCGGGCCGGCGGGCTCCCCCCGATGGGGTGACGGGAGCCCGCCGCGTCTGCGGTCGGCCACCCCGGGTGCCGACACCCCGGGTGTGGACAGGCGGAACAGGTGGCTGCTGGCATGTGCCGTGCCGGCCGCAGTGGCGTGCGGGGTGGCCGCCGTCGTCCCGGCGCTGGACCCGGTCGGCGAGGTGGTCACCGCCCTCGCCGGGTTGCTCACCTCCGTCGTCCTCTGGCTGAGCAGCCGCTCGACCGACCCCGGCGAGCGCCCGTGGCGGCTGCTCGCCGTCGCCCCGTTCCTCCCGGTCGCCGGGTCCCTGGTCAGTTCCCTCGCGCACCCCGGCTCGGCCCTCGAGGCCGTCGTGCTGCGCTGGCTGCCGACCGTGCCCGCCTACGTCGTCGCCGTCGTCGCGCTGCTCTGCATGGCCGGGCGCACCGGCCTGCGGCGGACCTGCCGGCGGACGCTGCTCGAGCTCGCGCTCTTCGGCGTCGCCGCGCTCGTCGTCATGCAGGTGCTGCTGGTCGGCCCCGGCAACAGCTGGACGACGCTGTCGCTGGGTGCGCAACTGGTCCTCGGCGCCGCCGTCCTCGCGACCTCGGCCACGATGGCCGCCGGCCTCACCGTGCTCGGCGCCGTCGAGGCGCACCGCCAGCGCATGGCCGTGGCCCTGCTCACCGGCCTGGTGGCCCTCTGCGTCGGCCGCGGCACCGGCACGTCGGCCGCCCTGCTGGGCGCCGACGACGCCGTCCCGGTCGCCCGGGTCGCCGTCGTCGTCGGGCTGGCGCTGCTGGTGCTGGCCCGGTTCCTCGATCCCGGCCGCCGTCCCGCGACCCCGGCCGGCGGCGGCAGCGAGCGTGCCGAGCAGCTGCGCTCGGTGCTGCCGCAGCTCGCGCTGGTCGTCGTCGTGGGCACCGTCGTCGTCCCCTTCGCGCTGGGGACGGCGCCGACGCTGGTGACCCTCGCCGGTGCCCTGCTGTGCGTGGGGCTCTCGGCCACCCACCGCTGGGTCGGGGCCCGCGAGGACCACCTCCGGGGCGCCCGGCTGCGCCGCGACGAGGCCTACTTCCGCAGCCTGGCCTCCTCCACCCGCGAGGCCGTGCTGGTCCTCGACGCCCGGCTGCGCGTCGGCTGGACCTCGCCGGCGATGGCCGCCCTCCTGGGCAGCACGCCGGCCGAGCTCGCCGGCCGTGACCTGCTGGCCGCGACCCCCGGTGCCGCCGCGGCCGGGACCGTCGACGCCGGGGACGCCGCGGAGCTCCGGCGGGTCCTCGCCGCCGGTGCCGGTGCCGGTGCCGGCACCGACACCGGCCTGCTGACCCTGCACGTGCGCGACGCCGCCGGCGAGCGGCGCTGCCTGGAGGCCAGCGTCGCCGACCTGCGCGGGGACGCCGCCGTCGGCTCGGTCGTGCTGCACTGCCGCGACGTGACCGGGCGGGAGGCCCGCGAACGGGCGCTCGCCGAGGTCGCCTTCACCGACCCCCTCACCGGCCTGCCCAACCGGGCCGGCTGGGACACCGCGCTGGCCCGGGCCGCCGACCGCGCCGGCACCGACCCGGGCGAGGCGCTGCTGGTCGTCGAGGTCTCCGGGCTGGCCGAGGTCCGGGAGCACGCCGGCCGCGAGGTGGTGGCCGACGTCCTGGTCGAGCTCGGCCGGCGGCTGCGCGAGACCGTGCGCGGCGACGAGGTCGTCGCCCGGATCGCCGGGGGCGCGTTCGGCGTGCTGGCCGCGGGCGACGGCGACACCGCCGACCGGCTCGCCGACCGGTGCCTGGCCGTCCTCGAGCGGCCCGTGAGCACACCCGCGGGTGTCTTCGACCTCACCGCCGACGTCGGCGTCGTCGTCGTCGAGCGCGGCCCGAGCGTCGCCGACCTCACCGCCCGCGCCGAGCTGGCCGTGTCCGCCGCCCGCACCGGGGGACGGTCCCGCGCCACCCGCTGGACGCCGACCCTGGGCGCGGCCGCCGCCCGCCGCGACCGGCTGCGCGCGGACCTGCCCGGCGCCGCCGCGCGCGGCGAGCTGTGGCTGGCGTTCCAGCCGGTCGTGTCGATGGACGAGCAGCGGGTCACCGGCGTGGAGGCCCTGCTGCGCTGGCGGCACCCGGAGCTCGGCGACGTCCCCCCGCGGGAGTTCGTCCCGATCGCCGAGCGCGCCGGCGTGATCGGCGAGCTGCAGCGCTGGGCGCTGCGGGAGGCCACCGCGGCCGCCGTCGCACTGCCCGAGTCCGGTGGCGTGCCGCTGCAGCTCGGCGTCAACATCTCGGCCTCGCACGTGGCCGCCCGGAGCCTGGTCGACGACGTCGCCACGGCGCTCACGACCTCGGGGCTGGCCCCGCAGCGGCTGGTCCTGGAGATCACCGAGGCGACCGTGCAGGACGACGGCGAGTTCGTGGTCACCGACATCCAGGCGCTGCGGCTCATGGGCGTGCACGTGGCGCTCGACGACTTCGGCGCCGGGACCTCGTCGCTGGTGCACCTGACCCGCCTGCCGATCGACGTCCTCAAGCTCGACAGCACCTTCGTCGCCCGGGTCGACCGGGACGGCAGGAGCCGCGCGCTCTGCCAGGCGGTCGTGACCGTCGGCCGGGCGCTGGGCCTCGACGTCGTCGCCGAGGGCGTGGAGACCCCCGCCCAGCTCGGCGCGCTGCGCGGCCTGGGCCTGGGCTTCGCGCAGGGCTTCCTGCTGTCCCGGCCGCTGCCGCTGGCCGAGCTCCTGCGCGTCCTCGACGAGGGCGCCGGCGCCCTCTGGCCGGGCCTGGTCGGCCTGTCGCCCGACGCCTTCGGGGCGGTGGGCGAGACCCCGGACGTCCGGGCGGTGCACGGTGCCTGAGACGGCGACGGGGTCCGCCGGCGCGCGGCTGGTCGGTCCCGGCGCGGTCGTGGCGGTGCTGTCCCTGCTGGTGCTGCTCGGCTCCGGCACGACCGCCCTGCAGCTGACCGCCGCGCCCGAGTCGGCCGTGCTCGTCCCCGCGGCCCTGGCGCTGGCCTCCGGCACCGGCGCCGCCGTCCTCGCCCGCGGCGCCGCCCGCCTCCCCGGCCGTCCCGGCCGCCCCTGGCGGGCGATGTCGCTGGCCGCCGGCCTGCTGGCGCTCGGCCAGGTGCTGGCCGTCGCCCGCCCGCACCGTGACCTGTCCACCGGCGGCATCGAGGACCTCCCCACGCTCCTCGCGGTCCCGGTGGCCGTCGCGGTCGCCGTCCTGCTGCTGCCCCCGCGGGCCGGCCGGCGGGTGGGCTCGCGGGTGCTGCTCGACGGCGCCCTGCTCACCGTCGGTGTCGCGGTGCTCGGCAGCGTCGTCCTCGACGAGCTCCTCGCCCGGATCGCCGGACCCGGCCAGGGGCTCATCGCGGCCGGGTACCCGCTCGTCGGCGCGGTCCTCTGCGGCGTCGGCCTGGTCACCGTCACCGCGGTGCCCGAGGCGCGCCGCCGCTCGGCGACCTGGCTGCTGGCGTCCTTCGTCGCCATGGCCACCGTGGCGCTCGGGGGTGCGCTCGGCCGCACGTCGGCCACCGACGGGCCGCTCTGGGACGTGGTCACCGTCCTCGCCTGGTTCACCATGCTCGGCACCGGCCTGTGCGCCGCCGCGGCCGACCGGCCGGGCGAGCTGCCCGCCGGCCGTCGCGCCCTGCCGCTGCGCGGCGCGGTGCTCGCCTGCGGGACGTCGACCGCCGCCCTGCTCGCCGTCACCGCCGGGGTGATCACCGGTCGCCCCGTGACGGCCCCGGAGGCCGCCGCGGCCGCCGTCCTGCTGCTGCTCACCTCGGCGCGCACGCTGTCCTGGGCGCTGGACGCCGCGCGGCTCACCCGTCGCCTGGAGCGGACCGAGGGCTGGTTCCGCGCGCTGGTGCACAGCGGCGACGCCGTCACCGTCGTCCTCGACGCGGCCGGTCGCGTGACGTCGGTGTCCGGTCCGGTCGCCGACCAGCTCGGCCGGACGGAGGAGGACCTCCTCGGTGCCGCGCTCGTGACGCTGCTGCACGCCGACGACCGCGACCTCGTGGAGCGGGTCGCCGCGGCACTGCGCGACGGCGCCCCCGACGGCCTGCCCGCCACCGGCCGGCTGCGGAGCGCCGACGGCGGGTGGCGCGACGTCGAGGTCTCCGGCGCGGCCCGCACCGGCAGCCGCCGGTCCGACGACGGGCTGGTGCTGCACCTGCGCGACGTGACCGAGCGCCGGGCCGGCCAGCGCGAGCTGGAGCGGCTGGCCTACACCGACTCCCTGACCGGCCTGCCCAACCGTGCCCGTTTCATGGCGGCGCTGGAGGGCGCCCTCGACCGGGCCGCCCGCGGCCGGCGGGCCTGCGTGCTCCTGGTGGACCTCGACGGGTTCAAGGCGGTCAACGACGTGGCCGGCCACGACGCCGGCGACCGGCTGCTGTGCGAGGTGGCCGACGCGCTGCGCGCCGAGGCGCGGTCGGGCGACCTGGTGGCCCGCCTCGGCGGGGACGAGTTCGCGCTCGTCGTCGACGCCGGGCCCGACGAGGCGATGGCGCTGGCCGAGCGGCTGGTCGCGACGCTGGACCGCACCCGTCGCCACGGCGGTACCCCGGGCGACCCGGAGAGCGGCCCGCTGCTGCGGGTGTCGGCCAGCGTCGGGCTGGCCGAGGTGGTCGCCGGGATCGACGCCTCGGCCACCGTCCGCGAGGCCGACCTGGCGCTGCGCACCGTCAAGGCGCAGGGCAAGAACGGCGTCCGGGCGTCGGGGGAGGGCCTGGTCGAGGAGTCGGCGCGGCGCAGCCGCCTGGCCCGCGACCTGCCGGGCGCGATCACCGAGGGCCGGCTGCGGCTGGTCCACCAGCCGGTGGTCGGCGTCGCCGAGCGGCGTGTGATCGGGGTGGAGGCGCTGGTCCGCTGGGACCACCCGGTCCTCGGTCCGGTCTCACCCGAGGAGTTCATCGGCCTGGCCGAGGACGACGGCCTGATCGTGCCCCTGCAGCGCTGGGTGCTCGAGACGGCGACCGCCGAGCACGCCCGCCTGGTGGCCACCGGCCGTGAGCTCAAGCTCGGCGTCAACATCTCCGTGCGGCACCTGCAGGCGCGCTGCCTGGTACAGGACGTCGTCCGGGCGCTGGAGCGCTCCGGCCTGCCGGCGCGGCTGCTGATGATCGAGGTCACCGAGAGCGTGCTCATGGACGACGACGAGCGCCTGCTCGCCGAGCTCGCGGAGCTCTCGGCGCTCGGCTGCGTGGTCTCCCTCGACGACTTCGGGAAGGGCTACTCCTCGCTGGCCTACCTGGCCCGCCTGCCCGTGGACGTGCTCAAGCTCGACCGCGGCTTCGTGTCCGGCATCGACACCGATCCCCGCGGGGCCGCGCTGGTCGGCAGCGTCGTCGACCTCGGCCGCACGCTCGGCATGGACGTCGTCGCCGAGGGCGTGGAGACCGCCGCCCAGCGTGAGGTGCTCGTCGGGCTGGGCTGCACCTTCCTGCAGGGCTGGCTCACCGGCCGCCCGGTGCCGGCCGCCGACCTGCCCGGGGTGGTCGACGGCTTCGACCCGGGCCTGCTCGGCCACCCGTCGGGGGAGCCGCTCCGCGTCCCATGAAACGACCGACACAGTCCACTGTGTGGGACGCTGTGGTTGACGTCCCGGCGGCGGGGGCGCACAGTGTGGTCGTGCCCTCCGCCTGCCTGCTCCTCGTAGTCGCCTAGCGCGCCGGTCGCCCGACCGACGCGCTACACCCCTCTGTGCCCGCGGCACGAGGGGTTTTTTGTTGCCAGTTCCACCTCGACACGAGCAGACACCCGCAGCACACGACCACCTGCACGACCGGCCCAGGAGACTCACCGCCATGACGACCACCCCGAGCGAGTCCGCCACCCGAGAGGCCGCCGCGGCCCTCGCCGGCGTCGAGACCACGGCCCGCTCGATCGCCGAGTCCGCCGCCGAGCCCGCCACCGGCATCACCGGCGCGCAGAGCCTGGTCCGGTCGCTGGAGGCCGCCGGCGTCGAGGTCGTCTTCGGCATCCCGGGCGGGGCGATCCTGCCGGCCTACGACCCGCTGTTCGACTCGCGCGTGCGGCACGTCCTGGTCCGCCACGAGCAGGGCGCCGGGCACGCGGCCACCGGGTACGCGCAGGCCACCGGGCGGGTCGGCGTCTGCATGGCCACCTCCGGCCCGGGCGCGACCAACCTGGTCACCCCGCTGGCCGACGCCTACATGGACTCGGTCCCGATGGTCGCCATCACCGGCCAGGTGCCCAGCCACGCGATCGGGACCGACGCCTTCCAGGAGGCCGACATCCGCGGCATCACGATGCCGATCACCAAGCACAACTTCCTGGTGACCGACGCCGCGCAGATCCCGCAGCGCATCGCCGAGGCCTTCCACCTGGCCGCCACCGGCCGGCCCGGCCCCGTGCTGGTCGACATCTCCAAGGACGCCCTGCAGGCCACCACCGACTTCACCTGGCCGCCGCGGATGGAGCTGCCCGGCTACAAGCCGACCACCCGCCCGCACGGCAAACAGGTCCGCGAGGCGGCGGCGCTGATCGCCGCTGCCCGCCGTCCGGTCCTCTACGTCGGCGGCGGTGTGCTCAAGGCCGCGGCCACCGCGGAGCTCGCCGAGCTGGCCGAGCTCACCGGGGCCCCCGTCGTCACCACCCTCATGGCGCGGGGGGCCTTCCCCGACAGCCACCCGCAGAACCTCGGCATGCCGGGCATGCACGGCAACGTCACCGCGGTCACCGCCCTGCAGAAGGCCGACCTGCTCGTCGCCCTCGGCGCCCGCTTCGACGACCGCGTGACCGGTGAGCTCTCGTCGTTCGCGCCCGGTGCCCTGGTCGTGCACGCCGACATCGACCCGGCCGAGATCGGCAAGAACCGCAAGGCCGACGTCCCGATCGTGGGCGACGCCAAGGAGACGATCGGCGAGCTGGTCACCGCGCTGCAGGCCGAGCACCGGACCGGCCGCACGCCCGACCTCACCGCCTGGTGGGCGCAGCTCGACGACTGGCGCTCGCGCTACCCGCTCGGCTACGAGTGGCCCGACGACGGCTCGCTGTCCCCGCAGTACGTCATCGAGCGGCTGGGGGCGATCGCCGGGCCCGACGCGATCTACACCTCCGGCGTCGGCCAGCACCAGATGTGGGCCGCCCAGTTCATCAGGTACGAGAAGCCGGGCACCTGGCTCAACAGCGGCGGCCTCGGGACGATGGGCTACGCCGTCCCCGCGGCCATGGGCGCCAAGTACGGCTGCCCGGACACCACCGTCTGGGCCATCGACGGCGACGGCTGCTTCCAGATGACCAATCAGGAGCTGGCCACCTGCGCCATCGAGGGCATCCCGGTGAAGGTCGCCGTCATCAACAACGGCAACCTCGGCATGGTCCGGCAGTGGCAGACGCTCTTTTACGAGGGCCGCTACTCCAACACCAAGCTGCACGCGCAGAACCCCGACGGGACACCCAAGCCGGTGCGCATCCCCGACTTCGTGACGCTGGCCGAGGCGCTGGGCTGCGTCGGACTGCGCTGCGAGTCCAAGGACGACGTCGACGCCGTCATCGAGAAGGCGATGGCGATCACCGACGCCCCGGTGGTCATCGACTTCGTCGTCGGCGCCGACGCCCAGGTGTGGCCGATGGTCGCCGCGGGCGCCAGCAACGACGACATCCTGGCCGCGCGCGACCTGCGCCCCGTCTTCGGCGACGGCCAGGTGTAAGTCGAAGGACCCCCGTCCCCCCACCCCTCGCTCCGCTCGGCGCGGGTCCCTGACGGGGGCCGCACCTGCTGCCGGAAAGGAATTCCTGGCGATGACCCGTCACACCCTGTCGGTCCTGGTCGAGAACAAGGCCGGTGTGCTGGCCCGCGTCTCGGCGCTGTTCAGCCGGCGCGCGTTCAACATCGAGTCACTGGCCGTCGGCCCGACCGAGAACCCCGACCTGTCGCGGATGACGATCGTCGTCGACGCCGAGTCCGCGCCGCTGGAGCAGGTGACCAAGCAGCTGAACAAGCTGATCGAGGTCATCAAGATCGTCGAGCTGGACGGCAGCGCGGCGGTGCAGCGGGAGCTGCTGCTGGTCAAGGTGCGCGCGCCGCTGGCCGAGCGCACCACCGTCCTGCAGACGGCGGAGCTGTTCCGCGCGCGCGTCGTCGACGTCAACACCGACACCGTGACGCTCGAGGCGACCGGCACCCCCGACAAGCTGCAGGCCCTGCTCGCCGTCCTGGCCCCGCTGGGGATCAAGGAGATGGCGCAGTCGGGCACCGTCGCCCTGGGCCGGGGGCCGCGCTCGATGAGCGGCGCCGGTACCTTGCGCCCGGTCGACCGAACCGCCTAGCACACCGATCGGCCCTCCTGCAGGGTCCCGTTGCGAGCTCGCGAGCAACGGGGGGCAGGAGGGTCCTTACCCTCCGAAGGAGCACCACCGCATGGCCGCCGAGATCTTCTACGACGACGACGCCGACCTCTCGATCATCCAGGGGCGGACCGTCGCCGTGATCGGCTACGGCAGCCAGGGCCACGCCCACGCGCTGTCGCTGCGCGACTCGGGGGTCGACGTCCGCGTCGGCCTCAAGGAGGGCTCGGCGAGCCGGGCCAAGGCCGAGGCCGAGGGCCTCCGGGTCGTCACGCCCGCCGAGGCCGCCGCCGAGGCCGACCTGGTCATGGTCCTGGCGCCGGACCACGTCCAGCGGAGCCTGTACACCGAGTCGATCGAGCCCAACCTGCAGGACGGCGACGCGCTGTTCTTCGGCCACGGATTCAACATCCGGTTCGGCTACGTCAAGCCCCCGGCCGGCGTCGACGTCGCCATGGTCGCCCCCAAGGGCCCCGGCCACCTGGTGCGCCGCGAGTTCGAGAACGGCAAGGGCGTGCCCTGCCTGGTCGCCGTCGAGCAGGACGCCAGCGGCTCGGCCCAGGCGCTGGCGCTGTCCTACGCCAAGGCCATCGGCGGCACCCGCGCCGGCGTCATCAAGACGACCTTCGCCGAGGAGACCGAGACCGACCTCTTCGGTGAGCAGGCCGTCCTCTGCGGTGGTGCCAGCGCCCTGATCACCGCCGGGTTCGAGACCCTCACCGAGGCCGGGTACCAGCCCGAGATCGCCTACTTCGAGTGCCTGCACGAGCTCAAGTTGATCGTCGACCTCATGTACGAGGGCGGCATCGCCAAGCAGCGCTGGTCGGTGTCCGACACCGCCGAGTACGGCGACTACACCTCCGGTCCGAAGATCATCGACGCCCGCGTCAAGGACGCCATGAAGGACGTGCTGGCCCGGATCAAGGACGGCTCCTGGGCGGCGGAGTTCATCGCCGACCAGGACGCCGGTGCCCCGGACTTCAGGCGTCGCCGCGCCGAGGCCGAGGCGCACCCGATCGAGGAGACCGGCCGCAAGCTGCGCGGCCTCATGAGCTGGGTGTCGGCCTCCGACGACTACACCGGCACCGCCGCCCGCGGCTGACGAAGGACCCCCCTGCCCCCACCGCTCGCAGGCTCGCGGCGGGACCCTGCAGGGGGGCCGCCTGCCCCCCACCGCTCGCAGGCCCGCGGCGGGACCCTGCAGGGGCGCCGGGACGGGCCTGACGGCGATCGGCCCCCGCTGCCGGCAGGCAGCGGGGGCCGTCGTGCGTCCGGGGAGGGTCAGTAGCCCTGGCCCCGGGCCGCGAAGTACTGCTTGGACGGCGGCTGCAGCAGCAGCGCGGCGATCGCCGCGGTGATGACGATGCCCAGGACGCCGTTGGCCGCGCTCCCGCCGGTGGCCACCAGCGAGGCGACGAAGCTGAGCACGCCGACCGCGACCAGCGCGTAGCTGGCGTACAGCAGCAGCTTCGGCGCCTGGCCCCGGAGGACGTTGATCCCGCCGACGAGCAGCGCGACGTAGAGCGTCAGCGACAGGAGCAGCAGCAGGCCGACCACCGTGGCGCCGAGCTCGAAGGCGGCGAGCATCACGACCAGCGACAGCAGCGCCCCCAGTGCACCCCACACGATCCCGACGACCGCTGCGGCGGTGACCGGCGTCGGCCGCTTGCCGGCGGGCGGGCCGCCGTAGGGGGCGGGGCCCCCGAATCCGCCGGGCGGCTGACCGTAGGGGACGGGACCGCCGGGCTGCTGGCCGTACGGCGGCTGCCCGGGCGCGCCGTAGCCGGGCTGCTGGCCGGGCGTGCCGTACCCGGGCCGGCCGCCCGCCGCGTCGTCCTTCTCGAAGCTCGGACCTGTCATCGTTCCTCCTGGACTGCGGTTGCGCCGGGTCGGCGGCCGGTGGCGGAGTGTATGGGCCCCGGACACCACGAGGGGGTCCGCCCGGGCAGGCGGACTCCCTCCGGTGACCGCGGTCAGCGCCCGCGGCGGGCGCGGTGCGCGGCGAAGAAGGCGGCGGCCGGCTTCAGGGACAGCAGGACGACGATCGCCAGCGCGGCCAGGAAGAACAGCAGGCTGGTGATGATGCCCCCCGCCCCGGCGGTGTCGGCGTCGGCCAGGTTGCCGATCAGCCCGAACAGGGTGAAGGCCAGGGCGATCGAGCCACCGACCAGCAGCATCACCCGGCTGCGTCCGGTCAGGGCCCACACCGAGCCCCAGATCGTGATCACGGTCCAGATCAGCGCCAGCAGTCCGAACACCAGGATCACACCGCCGATGGCCCCGGCCACCGACTCGAAGCCGGGCAGCTCGCTCTCGAGGTCATCCGACCCGGCGCCGGTGGCGAAGACCCCGGCGAAGATGGTGACCAGGCTGATCAGCACACCGATCGCCCCGAAGACGAAGCCGAGGACGGCCGCGGTCACCACCCCTCCGGGCTTGGCCGGGACGGCGCCCTGACCGTACTGCTGCCCGTAGCCGTACTGGCCGTACTGCTGGGCGTAGCCGGGCTGCTGGCCGTACTGCTGGGCCGAGCCGGACTGGTCGTACGGCTGGGGATACGCCGACTGGCCGTACGCCGGCTGGCCGTAGCCCTGCTGGCCGTAGCCCTGCTGGCCGTAGCCGGGCTGGCCGTACCCCGGTTGGCCGTAGCCCTGCTGGCCGTAGCCGGGCTGGCCGTAGCCCGGCTGGCCGTAGCCGGGCTGCCCGTACTGCGGCGCGGAGCCGGGCTGGCCGTACTGCTCGCCGTACCCCTGCTGCGAGTACGGCTCCTGGCCCGCCCGGCCGGCCTCCTGACCCTCCTGACCCTGCTGGCCCTGCTGGCCCTGCTGGCCCCAGGCCGAGGCGCCGGCCGGCTGGTCGCCGGAGGCCCGTCCCTGCTGGCCGTACTGCTCGCCGTGCGGCTCCTGCCCGTACTGTCCCTGGCCGTACGGGGAGGCCCCGCCCGCGCCCTGGTCGTTGCCGTGGTTGCTCATGGTCTCCTCCGCAGGCGCCGGCCGGTGCCGGTATCGCTCGCCGCCAGCATGCGCAGGCGGTGTCGGCAGGGGCAAGCAGGCCACTCCCCCAGGCGAGGTGTCGTGGCAGCTGGGGCGTCCCGTTCCCGGTCGGTGACGGGGCCGGGGCTGACGGGGGCGTGCACCGGTCGCCTCCTTAGGCTGTACTCCCGTGACCGAGAGCGCGCCCGTCGTCCTGATCGCCGAGCAACTCGCCCCGAGCGTGCTGGAGGTGCTCGGCAGCGACGTCGAGGTCCGTCACGTCGACGGAGCCGACCGGTCCGCGCTCCTGCCGGCGCTCGCCGACGCCGCCGCGGTCATGATCCGCAGCGCCACGCAGATCGATGCCGAGGCCCTGGCCGCCGGCCCGAACCTCAAGGTGGTCGCCCGCGCCGGCATCGGCCTGGACAACGTCGACGTCGCCGCGGCCACCGAGCGCGGCGTCATGGTGGTCAACGCGCCGACGTCGAACATCGTCAGCGCCGCCGAGCACGCCGTCGCCCTGCTGCTGGCCGCCGCGCGGCAGATCCCGGCCGCCGACGCCTCGCTGCGCGAGGGCACCTGGAAGCGGTCGAAGTTCATGGGCGTCGAGGTCACCGACAAGGTGGTCGGCGTGGTGGGCCTGGGCCGCATCGGGCAGCTGGTCGCCCAGCGTCTGGCCGCCTTCGGCACCACGCTGATCGCCTACGACCCCTACATCCAGCCCGGCCGCGCCGCCCAGCTCGGGGTGCGCATGGTGCCGCTGGAGGAGCTGCTGCGCGAGGCCGACTTCATCAGCATCCACCTGCCCAAGACCCCCGAGACGCTCGGGCTGATCGGCGCCGACGAGCTGGCCACCACCAAGCGCGGCGTCATCATCGTCAACGCCGCCCGCGGCGGGCTGGTCGACGAGGCGGCGCTGGCCGACGCGCTGGCCTCGGGCCAGGTGGGGGCCGCGGGCCTCGACGTCTACGCCAAGGAGCCCTGCACCGACAGCCCGCTGTTCGAGCTGCCCAACACCGTCGTCACCCCGCACCTGGGTGCCTCGACGACGGAGGCGCAGGACAAGGCCGGCACCGCCGTCGCCCACTCGGTGCGCCTGGCGCTGCAGGGGGACTTCGTGCCCGACGCGGTCAACGTCCAGGCCGGCGGGGTCGTCGCCGAGGACGTGCGGCCGGGCCTGCCGCTGGCCGAGAAGCTGGGGACGGTGTTCACCGCCGTGGCCGGCGGCCTGGCCCAGTCGGTCACGGTCGAGGTCCGCGGCAAGCTCGCCGAGTTCGACGACTCGGTGCTGCAGCTGGCCGTCCTCAAGGGCGTGTTCTCCGACGTCGTCGAGGAGCAGGTCACCTACGTCAACGCGCCGCTGCTGGCCGAGCAGCGCGGCCTCGACGTCACGCTGACCAGCGACCTCGAGAGCCCCGACTACCGCAACCTCGTCCGGGTGCGCGGCGCCATGGCCGACGGCCGCGAGGTGGCCGTCTCGGGCACGCTCTTCGGCAAGAACCAGGTGCCCAAGCTGGTCGAGGTCGACGGCTTCGACATGGACCTCGACCTGTCCGGCCACCTGCTCTTCTTCGTCTACACCGACCGCCCGGGCGTCGTCGGCGCCGTCGGCGCAACGCTGGGGGAGGCGGGCGTCAACATCGCCGGCGCGCAGGTCAGCCGGACCACCCGCGGCGGCGAGGCGCTCATGGCGGTGACCGTCGACAGCCCGGTCAGCACCGAGTTGCTCGGTGACATCGCCGGCCGGATCGGGGCCCGCGAGGCCCGCTCGGCCGACCTCGACCCGCGCTGACCTAGGGTCGTCGCCATGCGCCTGGCAGTGATCGCGGGAGACGGCATCGGCCCCGAGGTGGTGGCCGAGGGCCTCAAGGTCCTGGGCGGGATCGCCCCGGACCTCGAGACGACGCCGTACGACCTGGGCGCCGCCCGCTGGCAGCGGACCGGCGAGCTGCTGCCGGACACGGTGCTCGACGAGCTGCGCCAGCACGACGCGATCCTGCTCGGCGCCATCGGCGACCCCGGCGTCCCGCCGGGGATCCTGGAGCGCGGGCTGCTGCTGCGGCTGCGCTTCGAGCTCGACCACCACGTCAACCTGCGCCCGGCGAAGCTGTTCGACGGCGTGCGCAGCCCGTTGGCCGACCCGGGCGAGATCGACATGCTCTGCGTCCGGGAGGGCACCGAGGGCCCGTACACCGGCAACGGGGGCGTCCTGCGCCGCGACACCCCGCAGGAGGTGGCCACCGAGGTCAGCCTCAACACCGCCTTCGGCGTCGAGCGCGTCGTCCGGTACGCCTTCGAGCGGTCGCAGGCGCGTCCGCGCCGACACCTGACGCTGATCCACAAGACGAACGTGCTCACCCACGCCGGGTCGCTGTGGTCGCGCACGGTGGAGGAGGTGGGCGCGGAGTTCCCCGAGGTCACCGTCGCCTACCAGCACGTCGACGCGGCGTCGATGTTCTTCATCACCGACCCGGGGCGCTACGACGTCATCGTCACCGACAACCTCTTCGGCGACATCGTCACCGACGTCGCCGCGGCGGTCACCGGGGGCATCGGGCTCGCCGCCAGCGGCAACCTCGACGCGTCGGGCGCCCACCCGAGCATGTTCGAGCCGGTGCACGGCTCGGCCCCCGACATCGCCGGGCAGGGGATCGCCGACCCGACGGCGACGGTCCTGTCGGTCGCCCTGCTGCTCGAGCACCTCGGCCGGGCCGACCAGGCACGCAAGATCAACGCCGCCGTGGCGTTCGACCTGTCCACCCGCGACCCGCGTGGCCCGGTGCGGACGACCGAGGTCGGCGACCGCCTGGCCGCCCTCGCCGGCGGCTGAAGGAAGGGACCCGACCCGTTGCAGGGTCCCGCCGCGAGCTGGCGCGGTGGGGGGCAAGGGGTCCTCTCTCTCGCGAGCTCGGCGTGGGCCCTGGAGGGTGGCCGACCCCGACCCCGACCCCGGCCCGACCCCGGCCGTGCGGGGCGGGGAGGGCGGGGTGCGTGCTTTACTCGACGCGATGTCCAGCACCGCCCCCGTCATCATCACCACGTAGCGCGCAGTCACCTCCCCGACTGCGCGCAGACCTCCCGTACCCGGGGGGTCTTCTTCGTGTTCGGGGCAGCTGCCGTCTCCCGGAGGACACCGTGCCCACACCGCCTCGCACCTTCGACGTCTTCGACACCACGCTGCGCGACGGCGCCCAGCGCGAGGGGATCAGCTTCTCGGTCGCCGACAAGCTGGCCGTCGCCCGGCTGCTCGACGAGATCGGTGTCGGTTACATCGAGGGCGGCTGGCCGGGGGCGCTGCCCAAGGACACCGAGTTCTTCGCCCGCGCCCGCACCGAGCTCAAGCTGCGGCACGCGGTGCTGGTCGCCTTCGGCGCCACCCGCCGGGCCGGGGTGCGGGTGGCGGACGACCCGCAGGTGCAGGCCCTGCTGGACGCCGAGACGCCGGTGGTCTGCCTGGTCGCGAAGTCCGACGTCCGGCACGTGCGCGACGCACTGCGGACGACGCTCGAGGAGAACCTCGCGATGGTCGGCGACACCGTGGCCCACCTGGTCGCGCACGGCCGGCGGGTGTTCCTCGACTGCGAGCACTTCTTCGACGGGTATGCCGCCGACCCCGACTACGGCGTGCGGGTGCTCGAGGCCGCCTTCGCCGCCGGCGCGGAGGTCGGCGTCCTGTGCGACACCAACGGCGGGATGCTGCCGATGGGCGTGGGCCGGGTGGTGGCCGACGTGCACGCCCGGGTGAGCGGCAGGCTGGGCATCCACTGCCAGGACGACACCGGCTGCGCCGTCGCCAACTCGCTGGCCGCCGTCGAAGCCGGGGTGACCCACGTCCAGGGCACCGCCAACGGCTACGGCGAACGGGCCGGCAACGCCGACACCTTCGCACTGGTCGCCAACCTGGTCACCAAGATGGGCCTGCCGGTCGTGCCCGCAGAGTGCCTGGGCGAGCTGCAGCGGGTCAGCCACGCGATCGCCGAGCTGGCCAACATCGCCCCCGACGACCACCAGCCCTTCGTCGGCGCCTCGGCGTTCGCGCACAAGGCGGGGCTGCACGCCAGCGCGATCAAGGTCAGCCCCGAGCTGTACAACCACCTCGACCCGGCGCTCGTCGGCAACGACATGCGCATCCTGGTCACCGAGATGGCCGGCCGCGCCTCGGTGGAGCTCAAGGGCCGCGAGCTCGGCGTCGACCTCGACGGGCACGCCGACGTCGTCGGACGGGTGGTCGACCGGGTCAAGGTGCTCGAGGCCGACGGCTGGTCGTTCGAGGCCGCCGACGCCTCGTTCGAGCTGCTGCTGCGCGCCTCGCTGCCCGGCGCCCCCGACCCGCTCTTCGAGCTGGAGAGCTACCGGACGACGGTCGAGCACTGGGGCAACGGCGTCGTCGTCAGCGAGGCGACGGTGAAGGTGCTGCTGCCCAACGCCGACGGCACGGTCGAGCGGGTCATCAGCACCGGGGAGGGCAACGGCCCGGTCAACGCGCTCGACAACGCGCTGCGCCAGGCCCTGGTCAGCCGCCACCCGCAGCTCGCCGACGTCTCGCTGGCCGACTACAAGGTCCGCATCCTCGGCTGGAAGGGCGGCTCCAGCGCCACGACCCGGGTGCTCGTCGACACCACCGACGGCGTCGGCGAGTGGACCACCGTGGGCGTCCACGACAACATCGTCGAGGCCTCCTGGCACGCCCTGGTCGACGCCCTCACCTACGCCGTCCGCTGCCGGTAGGGGCGCCGCCACGATCAGATCTCCTGATCGTCGCCGGTGTCGCTCAGGTCCTCGGCCGGACCTCGCCCATCGGGCCGAAGCCGCTGACCTCGGGTGCGTCGACGTAGATGATCTGCGGCTGCTCGGCGACCAGGTCCGACATCCAGTCGAACGCGGCCTTCGCGTGCGGGGTGGCCACGTGCGAGGCGCCGGCGTCGGAGTCGCGGAAGCCCTCGATGCAGACGAACGTGTTCGGGTCCTCGACGCTGCGGGACCACTCGAAGAACAGGCTGCCCTCCTCGGCGTTCACCGCCCGCGCGTACTCGTCGGCGTGGGTCCGGAACTCGTCGATGCGGTCGGGGCGGACGGGGAACTTGATGACGATCAGGATCACGGTGCCTCCTCGGCGGTCAGGTGGGGGTCAGAGCGGGTCGAGCCGACTCCGCAGCAGGCAGAACGGGTTCCCCTCGGGGTCGGCCAGCACGTGCCAGCTCTCCTCGCCGGTCTGGCCCACGTCAGCGGGCGTGGCGCCCAGGTCCAGCAGCCGCCGCAGCTCGGCGTCCTGGTCGCGGTCGGTGGCGTTGAGGTCCAGGTGCAGCCGCGGCTTGCCGGGGGAGGGGTCGGACACCGGCGCGAACACCAGCGTCGGCGCGGGACCGCCGAAGCCGGCCTCCGGGCCGATCTCCACCGCCCCGTCCTCGTCGCGGCCCAGCACCCCGTAGCCGAGGACCTCGGCCCACCACGCGGCCAGCGCCTCGGGGTCGCGGCTGTCGATCACGAGCTCACTGAAGCGGGCGGCCACGCTCCCGACCGTAGGGGGATCCCGGCGGTCGGGCAGCACGGCCGGGAGGACGCCGGGAAGCAGCGGAGCCCGGCCTCCGGCCGGTCAGTAGCCTCGACGACGTGCGCATCGTCCGCTTCGCCTCGCCCTCCGGCATGTCCTTCGGTGTCCTCGACGGCGACGGCCAGGTCGCCCAGATCGAGGGGCACCCGTTCGGGACCATCTCCTTCACCGGTCAGCGCTTCCCGCAGGCCGACGTCCGGCTGCTCTCGCCGATCCTGCCGAGCAAGGTGGTCTGCGTCGGCAAGAACTACGCCGAGCACGTCAAGGAGATGAACACGGGGGACGCCCCCGAGCGGCCGCTGCTGTTCCTCAAGCCCTCGACGTCGGTCATCGGCCCGGGCGACGCCATCCGCATCCCCGCCGGCAGCACCAACGTCCACCACGAGGTCGAGCTGGCCGTCGTCATCGGTGCCCGCGGCGCGCGCTCGATCGCCCCCGAGCAGGTCCCGGCGAGCGTCTTCGGCTACACGATCGCCAACGACGTCACCGAGCGGGACATGCAGAAGAGCGACGGGCAGTGGACCCGCGCCAAGGGCTTCGACTCCTTCTGCCCGCTGGGCCCCTGGATCGAGACCGACCTGGGCGGCCTGGGCAAGGACCCGGCCGACCTGGCGATCACCTGCACCGTCGACGGCGAGCTGCGGCAGTCCGGGCGCACCAGCCAGCTGCTGTTCGACGTCGCGACGCTGGTCTCCTACATCTCGCAGGTCATGACCCTGCTGCCCGGCGACGTCGTCCTCACCGGCACCCCCGCCGGCGTCGGACCCATCCGCCCCGGCCAGCGGGTGGAGTGCGCGATCGAGGGACTGGGCTCGCTGACCAACGGCGTCAGCGGGGCCGACACGACCTCCACCGCCGCCGGGAGCGCCCGGTGAGCGACGTGCGCACGCGCTTCTGTCCCTCGCCGACGGGGATGGTGCACGTCGGCCTGCTGCGCACCGCGCTGTTCAACTGGGCGCACGCCCGGCACACCGGCGGCACGTTCGTCGTCCGCATCGAGGACACCGACGCCGCCCGCGACTCCGAGGACTCCTACCGCCACCTGCTCGACAGCCTGCGCTGGCTGGGCCTGGAGTGGGACGAGGGCCCCGAGGTCGGCGGCCCGCACGGCCCCTACCGGCAGTCGCAGCGCCACGACGTCTACCGCGAGGTGGCCGCGAAGCTGGTCGAGGCCGGGCACGCCTACGAGTCCTTCTCCACCAACGAGGAGGTCGACGCCCGCCGGCGGGCCGCCGGGCAGGACCCCAAGCTCGGCTACGACAACGCCGACCGGTACCTCACCGACGCGCAGAAGGCCGCCTTCCGCGACGAGGGCCGCGAGCCGGTGCTGCGGCTGCGGATGCCCGACGAGGACCTCGCCTGGACCGACCTGGTGCGCGGCGAGGTCCGCTTCGCCGCCGGGTCGGTGCCCGACTTCGTCGTCGTCCGCGCCAACGGGGTGCCGCTCTACCCCTTCGTCAACCCCGTCGACGACGCGCTGATGGGCATCACCGACGTCCTGCGCGGGGAGGACCTGCTGCCCTCCACGCCCCGGCAGCTCGCCCTCTACGCGGCCCTGCAGGACGTCGGTGTCGCCGGCGGCCCCCCGCGCTTCGGCCACCTGCCCTACGTGACCGGCGAGGGCAACAAGAAGCTGTCCAAGCGCGACCCCCAGTCCAACGTCGACGTCTACCGCGAGCGCGGCTTCGTGCCCGAGGGGTTCGCCAACTACCTGGCGCTGCTGGGCTGGTCGATCGCCGAGGACCGCGACGTGTTCTCGATGGCCGAGATGGCCGAGGCCTTCGACGTCACCCGCGTCAGCGCCAACCCCGCGCGCTTCGACGTCAGGAAGGCCGAGGCGATCAACGCCACGCACGTGCGGCAGCTGCCGGTCGAGGAGTTCGTCGACCGGGTCGTGCCCTTCCTCGCCGGCGCCGGCCTGGTCGCCGACCCGCCCACGCCCGAGCAGGACCGGGTGCTGCGGGCAATCGCGCCGATGGCGCAGGAGCGCACCGTGGTGCTCTCCGACGTCGTCGGGCTGGTCGGCTTCCTGTTCACCGACGAGGTCGCCATCGACCCCGCCGCCGCTGCCAAGAACCTGCGCCCGGAGGACGCCGAGGTGCTGACCGCGGCCTCGGCGGCCCTCGAGGGACTGGGGGAGTGGACGACCGCGGCGATCGAGACGGCGCTCAAGGAGGCGCTGGTCGAGGGCCTCGGGCGCAAGCCGCGGCAGGCCTTCGGGCCGGTGCGCGTGGCGGTCAGCGGCCGCACGGTCTCCCCGCCGCTGTACGAGTCCATCGAGCTGCTGGGCCGCGAGCGCACGCTGACCCGCCTGACGGCGGCCCGGGAGGCGGCGGGGTGACCGTCCCGCCGTGGCCGGGCCCCCACCCCGGGGGGTGGCCGGACGAGCCGTACACCGGCCCGCCGCCCACCGGCCCCTACGCCGCCCCGCCCCGCGTCCCCGGCACCTATGCCGGAGCGCCGGGCGCGGCAGCGCCGTGGCTCCCCGCCGGTCCGCCGGGAGCCGGCGTGCCCGCCGGCCCGGTGCCCTGGCCGCTCGGGCCGGTGCCGATGCAACCGGGCCCGCACGGTGTCGCCGGCCCCCACCCCGGTCCCGGGCCGCTGCCGCCGGGGCTGCGGCTGGCCCCGCCGCCCGGGACGCCCCCGCACGACGAGCCGGTGCCCTACCTGCTGGCCATGCGCGCACGGGACTGGGCCTGGTGGCGGCCGCTGCTCGGGTTGCTGCTGTTCGCCGTCGCCTACGGGGTGGCGGCCTTCGTCGTCGTCCTGCTGGTGCTCCTCACCGGCGTCGCGCCGGACCTGCAGCTGCTCGACCTCGTCGACCCCGGCGTGCTGCTGCTGACCAACCTCTCGCTGATCGTCGCCATCCCCATCGTCTGGCTGCTGTGGGTGGCCGCGCACGGGATGCAGCCGGGCTGGTCCTCGTCGGTGCTGGCCCGGCTGCGCTGGCGCCTGTTCCTGCCCCTGACGCTGCGGGCCCTGGCCACCCTCGGCGTCGGCATCGGCCTGTCGGTGGGGCTGGGGTTCCTGCTCGACGACGGCGCGGTCACCGGCCCGGTCGACGACCTGCTCTGGCTGCTGCTCGTGGTGGTGTTCACCACGCCGATCCAGTCCGCCGCCGAGGAGTACGTGTTCCGCGGCTACCTCAGCCAGGCGATCGCCGGGTGGATCCGCGACCCGCGGGCCGGCGCGCTGGTGGCCGCCGTCCTCACCGCGGCGCTGTTCTCGGCCGCGCACGCCCCCGGCGACGTCGTCACCTTCCTCGACCGGTTCGCCTTCGGCCTGGCCGCCTCGGCCGTGGTGTGGCTCACCGGCGGGCTCGAGGCGGCGATCGTGCTGCACGCGGTCAACAACGTGCTGGTGTTCTTCCTCGCCGGGACGCTGGGCGACGGCGTGGCCACCGAGGAGGTCCCCGCGGGCGTCGGCCTGCTGTCCCTGCTGCTCACGCTGCTGTCGATGGGCGCCTACGTGGCCGTGGTGGCGACCTCCAGCCGGCGGCTGCGCCCCGAGCTGGTCACGCCCGCCCTGGACCTGCGCGTCCCGGCCGGCGACCCGCGGACCCGGGGGTGGTGACACCCTGCCCACGCGCATCGGGTATGGTCTTCCCCGGCGCCGCGAGGTGCCGGCCAAGCCTTGGGGTATGGGGTAATTGGCAGCCCGACGGTTTCTGGTTCCGTTAGTCTAGGTTCGAGTCCTGGTACCCCAGCGAGGAAGCAGCACCTCCTCAGCACCACCGGAAACACCGCACCACCGCACGGCCCCGTCGTCTAGCGGCCCAGGACGCCGCCCTCTCACGGCGGTAGCGAGGGTTCGAATCCCTTCGGGGCTACAGCGCAGCGAGAGCCCCCGGTCACCGGCCGGGGGCTCTCGTGCGTCCGCCCCCGGTCGCCGGGCGCGCGGGCGCCCGTGGCACCATGGAGCCCGTCCGGCCCCGTCGTCTAGCGGCCCAGGACGCCGCCCTCTCACGGCGGTAGCGAGGGTTCGAATCCCTTCGGGGCTACAGCGGCACCACCTCCCAGGGCCCCCGGTCTCCCGGCCGGGGGCCCTCGTGCGTCCCCGTCCCGGCTTCGAGTGGCTGGGCGATCACCGTCGGGGCTAGCGTTCCCGAGGCCCACCCCCGCGGGCCGCGACGGGAGGCCAGACACGGTGATCCGGACGAGCCGCCGACTAGCGGACGGGCGGGAGATCCTCTACTTCGACGCGGAGGACTCCCCGGCTCCCGAGCACGTCGCCGAGGACACCCGTGACCTCCCGCCGCTGAGCACCCACTCGCAGCTGCGCCGGGACGCCCTCCTCGGTGAGGAGGTGGTCATCGCCGCGCACCGGCAGAGCCGCACCTTCCTGCCTCCGGCCGATCAGTGCCCGCTGTGTCCCTCCCGCCCCGGCCGGCCCACCGAGGTGCCGGAGTCCGACTACCAGGTCGTCGCGTTCGAGAACCGCTTCCCGTCGCTGGCCACCTCCGTCGACCAGGACGTCCCGCCGACCGCCCCGGGCGCCCCGCTGGCCGCGCTGCGTCCCGGCTTCGGCCGCTGCGAGGTGGTGCTGTTCACCAGCGACCACGACCAGCACTTCGCCGGGCTCGGCCACGACCGGGCCCGCCTGGTGGTCGACGTCTGGGCCGACCGCACCGCGGAGCTGAGCCGGATCGACGGCGTCGAGCAGGTGTTCTGCTTCGAGAACTCCGGCGAGGAGATCGGGGTGACGCTCGCGCACCCCCACGGGCAGATCTACGCCTACCCGTTCGTGACGCCACGGGTGGAGCGGGTGCTGGGCTCGGTGCGCCGGCACCGCGAGGGGACCGGCGGTGACCTGTTCGCCGAGGTCGTCGACGCCGAGCGCGCCGGCCCACGGGTGGTCGCCGCCGACGACCACTGGGTCGCCTTCGTGCCGGCCGCGGCCCGCTGGCCCTACGAGGTGCAGCTGTTCCCGACCCGCCGGGTGCCCGACCTGCCCGCCCTCGAGGACGCCCAGCGCGACGCCCTGGCCACGGTCTACCTCGACGTCCTGGGCCGCTTCGCACACCGCTTCGACACCCCGATGCCCTACATCGCCTCCTGGAACCAGGCGCCGGTGCACGCCGGGCGCGAGGACTGGTGGCTGCACCTGCAGCTGTTCTCGCTGCGCCGGGCCCCGGGCAAGCTGAAGTACCTGGCCGGCTCGGAGTCGGGGATGGGCGCCTTCATCACCGACACCAACCCGGAGGACGTCGCCGAACAGCTGCGGGCGGTGGTCGTCCCGTGAGCGACCGGCCCCTGGACGACGCGGCCGCGGCCGAGCGCGCCGTCGCGGCCTTCACCGAGCGGTTCGGCGCCGCGCCGGAGGGCGTCTGGGCGGCGCCGGGCCGGGTCAACGTGATCGGCGAGCACACCGACTACAACGGCGGGCACGTGCTGCCGGTGGCCCTGCCGCACACCACCCGCGCCGCGGTGGCCCGCCGCGACGACGGCCGGCTGGTGCTCGTCTCGCGGCAGCACGCCGACGCCGACGCCGACGTCGCCGTCGCCGACCTCGCGCCCGGCACCCCGGGCGGCTGGGCCGGCTACCCGGCCGGCGTCGTCGCCGAGCTGCGCGCGTCCGTGCCCGGCGGGCTCAGCCTGCTCGTCGACGGCGACGTCCCCGCCGGGGCGGGCCTGTCCTCGTCGGCCGCGCTGGAGTGCGCCGTCGCCCTGGCCCTGCGCGACCTGCTCGCCCTCGACCTCGGACCGGGCGACCTGGTCGACGTCGCCCGGCGCGCGGAGAACGACTTCGTCGGCGCGCCCACCGGCATCCTCGACCAGTCCGCCTCGGTGCTGTGCACCGCCGGGCACGCCCTGTACCTCGACACCAGCGACCGCAGCAGCGAGCAGGTGCCCCTCGACCTCGACGCCGCCGGCCTGGCGCTGCTCGTCCTCGACTCCGGCACCACGCACGACCACGCCGAGAGCGGCTACGGCGACCGGCGCCGGGAGTGCGAGGAGGCCGCGGAGCGCCTCGGCGTCGACCTGCTCTGCCAGGTCCGCGACGTCGCGGACCTCGACCGGCTCGACGACGGCACCGAGCGCGGGGCGCTGCTGCTGCGCCGGGCACGGCACGTCGTGAGCGAGGACGCCCGCGTGCGCGAGGTCGTCGGGATGCTGCGCGAGGGCGGTGACCCGCACGCCGTCGGACCGGTGCTCACCGCCGGCCACGCCTCGCTGCGCGACGACTTCGAGGTCTCCGTGCCGCTGCTCGACGCCCTCGTCGAGGCGGCCGTCGAGGCCGGTGCCCACGGCGCCCGGATGGTCGGCGGCGGGTTCGGCGGCAGCGCCGTGGCCCTGGTCGACGCCGCGGCGGTGGACGTCGTCACCGCCGCCGTGGCCGATCGCTTCGCGCGCGAGGGAGCCGGTGCCCCGCGCGCGTTCGTCGTCGTCCCCTCGCCCGGGGCGCGGCGGCTCACATGAGACGAACGGAGTGGAGGCCCGAGTGGACGATCTGAGACTGGATGCGTCGTTCGTCGACTACCTGCTGGTGGCCGCCTACTTCGCCGTGGTGCTCCTGATCGGTGCCGCCGCGCGGAGACGGGTGTCCGACAGCCTGGACTTCTTCCTGTCGGGTCGCTCGCTGCCCGCGTGGGTCACCGGCCTGGCGTTCATCTCGGCCAACCTCGGCGCCGTCGAGATCGTCGGCATGTCGGCCAACGGCGCGCAGTACGGCATGAGCACCATGCACTACTTCTGGATCGGCGCGGTCCCGGCCATGCTGTTCCTGGGCGTGGTGATGATGCCCTTCTACTACGGGTCGAAGGTCCGCAGCGTCCCGGAGTTCATGCGCCGCCGGTTCGGCACCGGCGCCCACCTGGTCAACGCGATCAGCTTCGCCGTCGCGCAGATCCTCATCGCCGGCATCAACCTGTTCCTGCTCGCCACCATCGTCGAGGCGCTGCTGGGCTGGCCGCTGTGGCTGTCCCTGATCGTCGCGGCGGCCGTGGTGCTCAGCTACATCACCCTCGGCGGGCTGTCGGCGGCCATCTACAACGAGGTCCTGCAGTTCTTCGTCATCGTCGCCGCGCTGCTGCCGCTGACGCTCATCGGCCTCAACCGGGTCGGCGGCGTCGGCGGGCTGGTCGACCGGATCACCGACTCCGGCCGGGGGGAGGAGCTGACCTCGTGGCCGGCCACCGACCTCTCCGGCATCGGCAGCCCCGTCCTGTCGGTGATCGGCATCGTCTTCGGCCTGGGTTTCGTGCTGTCCTTCGGCTACTGGACGACGAACTTCGTCGAGGTCCAGCGGGCCATGGCCACCAAGTCGATGTCGGCCGCGCGCGCGACGCCGATCATCGGGGCCTTCCCGAAGATGTTCGTGCCGTTCATCGTGGTCATCCCGGGCCTGATCGCCACGGTGCTGGTCCCGGAGGTCGTCGAGGCACGGGCCAACGCCGACGCGGACTTCGACTACAACAACTCGATCCTGCTGCTCATCCGCGACACCCTGCCCAACGGCCTGCTCGGCGTCGCGCTCGCCGGCCTGCTGGCGGCGTTCATGGCCGGCATGGCGGCCAACATCTCCGCCTTCAACACGGTCTTCAGCTACGACCTGTGGCAGCAGTACGTGAAGAAGGACCGGCCCGACGGCTACTACCTCGCCGTCGGCCGGTGGGCGACCGTCGGCGCCACCGTGGCCGCCATCGGGACGGCGATCATCGCGTCCGGCTACACGAACCTGATGGACTACCTGCAGACGCTGTTCGGCTTCTTCAACGCCCCGCTGTTCGCCACCTTCATCCTCGGCATGTTCTGGAAGCGGATGACGCCGACCGCGGGCTGGATGGGCCTGGTGTCCGGGACGCTGGCTGCCGTCGCCGTCGCCTTCCTCAGCGAGGACGCGTTCGGGACGGCGTCGCTGGGCGTGCTCCCGCTCGGCGGCCAGGGCGCGAGCTTCGTCGCCGCGAGTGCCGCCTTCCTCGTCGACATCGTGGTCAGCGTCGCCGTCAGCCAGGTGACGGCGCCCAAGCCGGTCGCCCAGCTCGCCGGCCTGGTCTACTCCGAGACGCCGAAGGAGCAGCGGACCGACCCCGACGCGCACCGGCTGCCCTGGTACCAGTCGCCGACCAAGCTGGCCGGCATCGCGCTGGTCATGGTCATCGTCCTCAACGTGATCTTCCGCTGACGTCAGGAGCACGGTCATGAGCAGCAGCAACCGCGCCACACCGGCCAAGCAGTCGGCCGGCGCCTTCGACGTCCGCAACGTCATCGCCGCGCTGATCGGCTTCTACGGTGTCGTGCTGGTCCTCGTGGGGCTGTTCGGCGACACCCCCGCCGACCGGGAGCGGACCGGCGACGTCAACGCCAACCTGTGGGCCGGGCTCGCGATGCTCGTCTTCGCCGCGGCCTTCGTGCTGTGGGTACGGCTGCGCCCGATCGTCGTCGAGGCCCCGCCGGACCGGCAGGACCCCGACGACGACGGCAGCGGCACCTCTCCGGCCAAGGGCCACTAGGGCCGGGGGTCACCGGCCGCGGGGCTGGTCCAGGACCGTCACCGGCACCCGCTGGACGAGGTTGTTGGCCATGCCCTGCCGGTTCCACGGCGCCTCGGTCGGCTGGGGCCCCTCCGCGTCCGCGGCCCGCACGACGAGCTCGTGCGGGCCCGGCGCGGCGTCCCACGTGCAGGTCCACGCCCGCCAGGCGTGGGGGTGCGCGGGGTCCGCGGGGGCCAGGTCGGCCGGGGCCCAGGTCGTCCCGGCGTCGGTGCTGACCTCGACGGCGGTCACCGGGGCGCGGCCGGACCACGCGCGCCCGGTCAGCGTCACCGGCCCGGCGTGCACGAACCGCTCGCGGGTCATGAAGTCCGGCCAGCCGGGCGGGGCCAGCAGCGCCCGCGGGGCGATGCGGGTGACCGGGGCGCCGTCGTCGTCGCCACCGGTCCGCATCCGGTAGGCGACCGCGTTCTGGAAACCGGTGAACGCCGTCTCGAGGACCTCGATGCGGGTCAGCCACTTGACGTGCGCCATCCCGTACCAGCCGGGCACGAGCAGCCGCAGCGGAGCGCCGTGCTGCGGCGGCAGCGGCATCCCGTTCATGCCCCAGACCAGCAGGACGTCGGGCCGCATCGCCTCGGCCAGCGGCAGACCGCGGGCGTAGTCCTGCTCGACGCCGCGCTCGACCCCGTGGTCGGCGCCGGTGAAGGCGACGTCGACGGCCTCGGGGGAGACGCCGGCCTCCTCGAGCAGCGGCGCCAGCGGCGTGCCGGTCCACTCGGCGGTGCCCACGGCCTCCAGCAGCCACGGCTGGCTGACCGGCCGGGGCTCGAGCCGGGCGCGGCCGTTGCCGGCGCACTCGAGCAGCACCCGTGAGGTGACGGCCGGGCGGCTGCGCAGGTCGTCGAGGGTCAGCCGCAGCGGCCGGGCGACTGCGCCGCCGAGCTCCAGCGACCAGCTGCCCGGGTCGAGTGCGGGGATGTCGTAGTGGGTCAGCACGTAGTGCAGGCCCGGCGGCGTGACGTCGTAGCGCAGCGCCTCCAGCGGCATCCCGTGGTTGCGGGTCGCCAGCGCCAGCTCGTCGAGGCCGATGCCCTCACCGGGCTCGGCGATCCGGGCGCGTCCGCGGTGCGTCGACTCCGTCGTCGGCTGGGTCGTCGTCATGCGGGCAGTCTCCGCCCGGGACCGGCCAGGAGGTAACCCTCCGGTCGGACGGCCGGCGGGTGACCCTCCGGTCGGCCGGCCTCCCTGCAGGGGTCCGCCGCGGGGCGTGCGAGCGGTGGGGGACAGGGAGGTCCTCCCTCAGCTCGCGGCGCGGGCGATCGCCGAGGCGGCCTCGAGCACCGCGCCGACCACCTCGGGGCTGGGCCGGCGGCCCAGCCGCTCGACCGGGCCGGAGATGGACACCGCGCCGAGCACCGCGCCGGCCGGGTCCCGCACCGGGGCCGACAGCGAGGCCACCCCGGGCTCGCGCTCGGCCACGCTGTGCGCCCACCCACGACGGCGGACGTCGAGCAGCGTGCGCGCGGTGAAGCTGGCGTTCGGCAGCAGCGGCGTGACCTCCTCGGCGGGGGCGAAGGCCAGCAGCGCGTGCGCCGCCGAGCCCGCGGTCATGGGCAGCCGCGCCCCGACCGGCACGGTGTCTCGCAGGCCGTGCGCCCGCTCGGCGGAGGCCACGCACACCCGGGAGCTGCCCTCGCGCACGTAGAACTGGGCGCTCTCCCCGCTGGCGTCGCGCAGCACCACCAGGTGCCGGCCGGCCACCCGGGCGAGGTCGGCGCCGCCGTGGCTGAGCTCGGCCAGCGCGGGGCCGGGCGCCCAGGTACCCGCCGGCGTGCGCCGGAGCAGCCGGTGCCCCTCGAGGGCCACGGCCAGCCGGTGGGCCGTGGCACGCGGCAGCTCGGTGCGCGCGACCAGGTCGGCGAGCGACGCCGGCTCCTGCGCGACGGCGCGCAGGATGGCCACTGCTTTGTCCAGCACGGCAACGGGGTTAGGCTGTCCCACACAGCGATACTCTCATCCCACGGTGTGGGATGACCACCGTGGCCCACCTGGAGGGACCCCGTGCCGAAGACCCTGGCGGAGAAGGTCTACGACGCCCACGTCGTGCGCAGCGCCGCGGGCGAGCCGGACCTGCTCTACATCGACCTGCACCTCGTGCACGAGGTGACCAGCCCGCAGGCCTTCGACGGCCTCCGCGCGGCGGGCCGCACGGTGCGCCACCCCGAGCTGACGATGGCCACCGAGGACCACAACGTCCCGACGCTGGAGATCCTCAAGCCGATCGCCGACCCGGTCAGCCGCGCGCAGGTCGAGGCGCTGCGGAGGAACGCCGCGGAGTTCGGCATCCGGCTGGCCCCCATGGGCGACCGCGACCAGGGCATCGTGCACGTCATCGGCCCGCAGCTGGGGCTGACCCAGCCGGGGATGACCATCGTCTGCGGTGACAGCCACACCTCCACCCACGGCGCGTTCGGCGCGCTGGCCTTCGGCATCGGCACCAGCGAGGTCGAGCACGTGCTGGCCACGCAGACGCTGCCGCAGTACCGGCCGAAGCAGATGGCCGTGACGGTGGAGGGCGAGCTGCCCGAGGGGGTCTCGTCGAAGGACGTGATCCTCGCCGTCATCGCCCGGATCGGCACCAACGGCGCCGCCGGGCACGTCATCGAGTACCGCGGCAGCGCCATCGAGGGGCTGTCGATGGAGGCCCGGATGACGATCTGCAACATGTCGATCGAGGCCGGCGCCCGTGCCGGGCTGATCGCGCCGGACGAGACCACCTTCGCGTTCCTCGAGGGCCGCCCGCACGCCCCGCAGGGCGCCGACTGGGACGCCGCCGTCGAGTACTGGCGGACGCTGCGCACCGACGAGGGCGCGGTCTTCGACACCGAGGTCGTCCTGGACGCCGCCGAGCTGACGCCGTTCGTCACCTGGGGGACCAACCCGGGTCAGGGCCTGCCGATCGACGCCGCGGTGCCCGACCCGGCGGCGATGGCCGACGGGAACGAGCGCCGGGCCGCCGAGCAGGCGCTGGCCTACATGGGTCTCGAGCCGGGCACGCCGCTGCGCGAGATCGAGGTCGACACCGTCTTCCTCGGCTCGTGCACCAACGGTCGCATCGAGGACCTGCGGATCGCCGCCGAGCTGCTGCGCGGTAGGCACATCGACCCGAACACCCGGATGCTCGTCGTCCCCGGGTCGGTCGGCGTCAAGCTGCAGGCCGAGGCCGAGGGCCTGGACCGGGTGTTCACCGAGGCCGGCGCCGAGTGGCGGGGTGCGGGGTGCTCCATGTGCCTGGGCATGAACCCCGACCAGCTCCAGCCCGGGGAGCGGTCGGCGTCGACCAGCAACCGCAACTTCCAGGGCCGCCAGGGCAAGGGCGGGCGCACCCACCTGGTGTCGCCGTCGGTCGCCGCGGCCACCGCGCTGACCGGGAAGCTCACCGCCCCCGCCGACCTGCAGCCCGCCGACCTGACGACCGCTGGAGTCTGACCCGATGGACGCCTTCACCACGCACACCGGCACGGCCGCCCCGCTGCGCCGCAGCGCCGTCGACACCGACCAGATCATCCCGGCCGAGTACCTGAAGCGGATCACCCGCACCGGCTTCGAGGACGGCCTGTTCGTCGCCTGGCGGAAGAACGAGCCGGACTTCGTGCTCAACCAGCCGCAGTACGCCGACGCCTCGATCCTCGTCGCCGGCCCCGACTTCGGCACCGGCTCCTCGCGCGAGCACGCCTGCTGGGCACTGCTGGACGGCGGCTTCCGCGTGGTCATCAGCTCGCGGTTCGCCGACATCTTCAAGAACAACTCGACCAAGTCGGGCCTGCTCACCGTCGTCCTGCCGCAGGACCAGGTCGAGGCGCTCTGGGCGGCGGTGGAGGCCGACCCCACCACGCCGGTGACGGTCGACCTGCAGGCCAAGACCGTCACCCACGGCGACACGACGGTGCCGTTCGAGGCCGACGACTACACCCGCTGGCGGCTGCTCGAGGGGCTCGACGACGTCGGCCTCACCGAGCGGCACCTCGACGACATCGAGGCCTACGAGGCCCGCCGTCCGGCCTGGCTGCCGAAGGCGCTGCCCGCGAGGTGACGTGAGGGAACGGGCCACCCTCCAGGGGCCCGCGCCGAGCGTGCGAGGCGGCGGGGGAAGCACAAGGACCCCGTCCTCCCACCCCTCGCACGCTCGGGGCGGGGTCCGGGACGGGGCCGTCAGGGGGCGTCGGGGTCGGGGCCGAGGTCGCGGTAGTAGTCGGCGGTCAGGGCCCCGGTCCGGCCACCCAGCGCCCAGACGCTGCCCTTGGCCGCCGGCGGGTGCGGCCGGGAGCCCTCCCAGCGCACGCCGAGGGCCATCAGCACCGACGGGATCGCCCCGCCCTGGCTGCAGACCACGGTGACGCCCGGCCGGTCCCGCGGCTCCAGCAGGCGCTCGACGACGGCCAGGCCCCCCTGCGGGTCGGCGGCGAACTCCTCCTCGCCGAGCTCGGGCAGCGCGCACAGCGGCACGCCGGTCACCTCCGCCAGCGGCTCCAGCGTCTGGCGGCACCGGACCCGCTCGGCGGTGAGCAGCTCGACCGGGCCGAACACCGGCAGGACCGCGGCCAGCTGCTGCGCCTGCCGTCGGCCCTGCGCGTCCAGCGGCCGCTCGGCGTCGGGGCCGTCCCAGTGGCTGCGGCTGCCGGCCTTGGCGTGCCGCACCAGCAGCAGCGTGGGCGCGCGCGGGACGTCGGTGCGCGCGAGGTCGGTGAGCACCGTGCGGTCGTGCTGGTGGGTGGCCAGCGCCGCGGCCTCCTCGACCGGCAGCCAGCGCAGCTCGTCGACCTCGTGGTTGGCGTCGAACGGCTCGTCGCTGCCCACGGCCCGCATCAGCCAGTAGTCGACGTGCTTGGCGCCCTCGGCGACCGCGTACCGGGTGCGCACGCTGCGCCGGCCGGCGACGACGTCGAGCGCGGTCTCCTCCCGCACCTCGCGGACGGCGGCGGCCAGGGCGTTCTCCCCGGCGTCGAGCTTGCCCTTGGGCAGCGACCAGTCGTCGTAGCGCTCGCGGTGCACGAGGACGGTCTCCAGGCCGCCGTCGGGCGCCGTCCGCCAGACGGCGCCGCCGGCCGCCGCCACGACGCCGCGCTTCCGCTCAGCCGGCATGCTCGGTCTCCGCCGCCATGAGCCCGGCCTGGTAGTCGTGTTCGCCGTCGCGGACCCACGAGCCGTCGGGCCCCAGCTCCCAGCAGCGCACGCCGGGTGCCATCGCGGCGTCGAACACCCCCTGCAGCTCCCGCTGGGCGGTCTCGTCACACACCCGCAGCAGCACCTCCACCCGGCGGTCGAGGTTGCGGTGCATGAGGTCGGCGCTGCCGATCCACCACTCCGGCTCGCCGCCGTTGCAGAAGGCGATGACCCGCGAGTGCTCGAGGAAGCGGCCGACGATCGAGCGCACCCGGATCCCCTCCGACAGCCCCGGGACGCCGGGCCGCAGGGCGCAGATGCCGCGGACGAACAGCTCCACCGGCACGCCGGCCTGCGCGGCCTCGTAGAGGGCGTCGATGACCCGCTCGTCGACCAGCGAGTTCACCTTGATGCGGATCCCGGCCGGCCGGTCCTCGGCGACGTGGCGGGCCTCGCGGCGGATCTTCTCGACCAGGCCGCTGCGGATGCCGTGCGGCGCGACCATCAGCTGCCGGTAGGCGGTCTGCCGCGAGTAGCCGGTGAGGGTGTTGAACAGGTCGGTGAGGTCGGCGCCCACCCGCGGGTCGGCGGTGAGGATGCCGACGTCCTCGTAGATCCGCGCGGTCTTGGGGTTGTAGTTGCCGGTGCCGATGTGCACGTAGCGGCGGATGACCCCGTTCTCCCGCCGCACCACCAGCGCCGTCTTGCAGTGCGTCTTCAGGCCCACCAGCCCGTAGACGACGTGGCAGCCGGCCCGCTCCAGCGACCGGGCCCAGGTGATGTTGGCCTCCTCGTCGAAGCGCGCCTTGATCTCGACCAGCACGACCACCTGCTTGCCGGCCTCGGCCGCCTCGATGAGCGCGGTGACGATGGGGGAGTCACCGGAGGTCCGGTACAGCGTCTGCTTGATCGCCAGCACGTGCGGATCGGCCGCGGCCTGCTCGATGAAGCGCTGCACGCTGGTCGCGAACGAGTGGTACGGGTGGTGGACCAGCACGTCGCCCTCGCGCAACGTGGCGAAGACGCTCTTGGGCGTCTCGCCCTCGGACAGCCGCGGGTGGGTGGCCGGCACGAACGGCTCGTCCTTCAGCTCGGGCCGGTCGAGGGCGTAGAGGGCCCACAGCGACGCGAGGTCGAGCAGCCCGGGCACCGTGACGACGTCCTGCGGCCCGACCTCGAGCTCGGAGACGAGGACGCCGAGGATCTGCGGGTCCATCGTCTCGGTCACCTCCAGCCGCACCGCCGGGCCGAACCGGCGGCGCGCCAGCTCGCGCTCGAGGGCCTGCAGCAGGTCCTCGTCGCGGTCCTCCTCGACCTCGACGTCGGCGTTGCGGGTCACCCGGAACAGGTGGTGGTCGACCACGTCGAGGCCCGGGAACAGGGCCGGCAGGTGCGCGGCGATGAGGTCCTCGAGCGGCAGGAACGTCGCCGAGCCCGCCGCGTCGACCGACCCCACCGGGACGAACCGCGGCACGTTGTTGGGCACCTTGAGCCGGGCGAAGTGCGGGGCGCCGGTGTCGGGGTCGCGCACCTGGACGGCGAGGTTGAGCGACAGGCCGCTGATGTAGGGGAACGGGTGGGCCGGGTCGACCGCCAGCGGGGTGAGCACCGGGAACACCTGGTCGCGGAAGTACTCCCGCAGCCGCCGGGTCTCGGGCTCGGCCAGGTCGGACCAGTGCACGATCCGGATGCCGGCGGCCTCCAGCCGCGGGGTGATGTCCTGCTGGAAGGCGACGGCCTGCCGGTGCACCAGCTCCTGGCTGCGCTCGGTCACCCGCGTCAGCTGCTCCCGGATGGTCAGCCCGTCGGGGGAGCGGACGGTCAGGCCGGTGCTCTGCCGCCGCTTCAGGCCGGCGATGCGGACCATGTAGAACTCGTCGAGGTTGCCGGCGAAGATCGCCAGGAACTTGACCCGCTCGAGCAGCGGCAGCGTCTCGTCCTCGGCGAGCTCGAGCACCCGGGCGTTGAAGTCCAGCCACGACAGCTCGCGGTTGAGGTAGCGGTCGGTGGGCAGGACCGGCGGCTCCTCCGGGGCGACCGGGCCCCCGTGGGTCGTCGTCTCCGGGGTCGTCGTCTCCGGGGTCGTCGTCTCCGGGGTCGTCGTCTCCGGGGTCGTCGTCTCGGCTGCCACGGGCTCATCGTGCCCCAACCGGGTGAACGGCGAGGGGTGGGCGCCCGGTCCGCTCAGGCGGCGGGCCGCGGCAGCCGGGGCAGCAGGGCCGCCGTCGCCGTCCCGACGCCGAGGACGGCCGCCGCGGTGAGGTCGGCGGGGGTGTCGACGTCGCGGCGCAGGCCCGGCCAGTCGCCGATCAGGGGCACGGCGCCGGCGGCGGCGTGCGCAGCGGCCGACCCGCTGCCGAAGCGCGGGTCCAGTGGCACCCCGGCCGCGGCCAGCAGCGTCGTCCCGGTGCCGGCAGCGTCGGCCACGAAGCCCTGCGGCACGGCCGCGGCCGCGGCCAGCGCGGCCGCCAGCTCCGCGGGGCGCAGCGCCGGCAGGTCGGAGGAGAGGGCGGCGACGGCGCCGGTGGCCGCCGTCCGCGCGCCGTGGGCCAGTGCGGGGTTCAGGCCGCGGTCGGGCTCGTCGGGCACGGTCCGCGCGCCCAGCGCCCGGACGGTCGCGGCGGCGCGCTCGTCGTCGGTGACCACGACGACGTCGGCCACCGCCGGGCAGGCCCGGGCCGCGGCGACGGTGTCGGCCAGCAGCGCGAGCACCAGCTCGGCGTGCAGGCCGCCGTCGGCGGGGCCGCCGGTCAACGGCCGCAGGCGGGTCTTGGCCGCGCCGAGCCGCTTCGCCGGGACGACCAGGGACCAGCGCACGGTTCCATGTGAGCACACCGCGACCGGTGCCCGGACGCCGCCGGAGACCCCGGTGCGATCATGGGCGGGTCGTTGCGACCGAGCGGAGGGGGTGCCGGTGACCGAGGACCAGTCCGCCGGGGCGCAGCACCGGGCCCGGGCCCTGCACGAGCGGGGCCGGTTGCCGTGGTCGCTGAAGCTGGCGGTCGTCGTCATCCACCCGGTCGCCTCCCTGCTGTTCCGGCTGCGCTACCGGCACGGTGAGCGGCTGCCCCGCACCGGGCCGGTGCTGCTGGTGGCCAACCACGTCTCGGTGCTCGACCCGCTGGCCTGCGCCCGGCTGGTCTACGACCACGGGCGGATCCCGCACTTCCTGGCCAAGGAGGCGGTGTTCAGGGGGCTGGCCGGCCGGATCCTGCGCGACGCCGGGCAGATCCCGGTGCCCCGCGGCTCGTCGGAGGCCCGGGGGTCGCTCGCGGCCGCCGTGGCCGACCTCGAGGCGGGCAACGTCGTGGTGATCTACCCCGAGGGCTCGGTCACCCGCGACGAGCACTGGTGGCCCATGCAGGCCCGCACCGGCGTGGCCCGGCTGGCGCTCACCACCGACGCCGTCGTGCTGCCCGTGGCGCAGTGGGGGCCGCAGCGGGTGCACGACTACCACACCAAGAAGTTGCACCTGCGCCCGCGCACGCCCACCGAGTACTCCCTCGGTGAGCCGGTCGACCTCGACGCCCTGCGGGCGGAGGTGCGCGCCGGCCGGCCGCTGACCCCCGAGCTGCTGCGGGAGACGACCGACCTCATCATGGGCCGGGTGCGTGACCTCCTGGCCGAGCTGCGCGGTGAGCCGGCGCCCCCCGGCTTCGCCTCCCGCCCGCGGCGACGGCCGTCCGGCGACGTGCCGGGGAGCGCCGCGTGAGCGGTCCGGAGCGCTCCGGCCGCGGCACCCGCGCCGCCGTCCTGGGCGCCGGGTCCTGGGGGACGACGTTCGCCAAGGTGCTCGCCGACGCCGGCTGCACGGTGTCCCTGCACGCCCGCCGTCCCGAGCTGTGCCAGGCCATCACCGAGACGGGGGAGAACCCCGACTACCTGCCCGGCGTCAAGCTGCCCGGCGCGCTGACGGCGACCACCGACGCGGCGCAGGCCCTCGACGGCGCCGACGTCGTCGTGCTCGCCGTCCCCTCCCAGTCGCTGCGGGACAACCTCCTCGCCTGGACGCCGCTGCTGCCCCCCGACTCGACCCTCCTGTCGCTCATGAAGGGCGTCGAGCTCGGCAGCAGCAAGCGCATGAGCGAGGTCATCCGGGAGGTCACCGGCGCGGGACCGGACCGGGTGGCCGCGCTGTCGGGGCCAAACCTGGCCCGCGAGATCGCCGAGGAGCAGCCGGCGGCGACGGTCATCGCCTGTCCCGACGTCGAGCGCGCCGAGGCGGTGCAGGCCGCCTGCCACACGCCGTACTTCCGGCCCTACACCAACCGCGACCTGGTCGGCTGCGAGCTGGGCGGCGCGGTGAAGAACGTGATCGCGCTGGCCTGCGGCATGGCCGAGGGCATGGGGTTCGGCGACAACACCCGCGCCTCGCTCATCACGCGTGGGCTGGCCGAGACCGCCCGGCTCGGCACCGCCCTCGGCGCGGAGCTGACCACCTTCGCCGGGCTGGCCGGCCTCGGGGACCTCGTGGCCACCTGCAGCTCGCCGCTGTCGCGCAACCGGACGTTCGGGGAGAAGCTCGGCCGCGGGATGTCGCTGGAGGAGGTGCAGCGCACCTCCCGGCAGGTGGCCGAGGGCGTCAAGAGCTGCCGTCCGGTGCTGGAGCTGGCCCGTGCGCACGACGTGGACGTGCCGCTCACCGAGGCGGTCGTGCGGGTGTGCCACGAGGGCGTGTCCGCGGCGCAGATCGTCAAGGAGATCATGTCGAGGGAAGCGAAGCCGGAGTGAGCGACCGGCCCGGGGCGGAGCCGGAGTGAGCGACCGGCCCGGGGACGGGGCCGGAGTGAGCGACCGGCCCGGGGACGGAGCCGGAGGAAGCGACCGGCCCGGGGTGGGCCTCCCCGCGGAGTGGGGTGACGGCACCCGCTCGGTGCGCGCCGGTGACCTGGCCCCGGTGCCCGGCACGCCGCTGCGGCCCTCGCCGGTGTTCGCCGCCCCGTTCCACCTCGGCGACCGCCCGCCGCGGGCCGGCGGCGCCGACGCCTACGCCCGCACCGAGCACCCCACGTACCGGGCGTTCGAGACGGCGGTCGGCCAGCTCGACGGCGGCCGCTGCCTGTCCTTCGCCAGCGGCATGGCGGCGGTCGGCGCGGCGGTGATGGCGCTGGTGTCGGCGGGGGACCGGCTCGTGCTGCCCGCCGACGGCTACTACGCCACCCGCCTGCTGGCGCGCGACGAGCTCGAGCGGCTCGGCGTGCGCGTCGAGTACGTGCCCACCGTCGGGATCGCCGACGTCGCCGCCCGCGGTGACCTCGACGGCGTGCGCATGGTGCTCCTCGAGACGCCGAGCAACCCGCACCTCGACGTCTGCGACGTGGCCGCCGTCGCCCGGGCCACCCGGGCCGCCGGAGCGCTGCTCGCCGTCGACAACACCACCGCCACCCCGCTGGGGCAGCGGCCGCTGGCGCTGGGCGCCGACCTCAGCATCGGCGCCGACACCAAGGCGCTCACCGGGCACAGCGACCTCCTGCTCGGCCACGTCAGCACCGCCTCCGGCGAGCTGTACGACCGGCTCAAGGGCTGGCGCGACCACACCGGCGCGACGCCGGGGGCCTTCGACGCGTGGCTGGGTCACCGGTCGATGAGCACGCTGGACCTGCGGCTGGCCCGCCAGGCGGCCACCGCCGAGGCGGTGGCGGCGGTGCTCGCCGACCACCCGGCGGTGACCGGCGTGCGCTGGCCGTGGCGGCCCGGGGACCCCTCCCACGCCCTCGCGACCCGGCAGATGCTGCGGCCGATCGGGGTGGTCTCCGCCGAGCTGGCCGACGAGGCCGCGGTGTCCCGCTTCCTCGCCGCGAGCCGGCTCTGGACGGCGGCGACCAGCTTCGGCGGCGTGCACAGCACCGTCGACCGGCGGGCGCAGTGGGGCGGGGACGCCGTCCCGGCCGGGTTCCTGCGGTTCTCCTGCGGCATCGAGGACACCGCCGACGTCGTCGCCGACCTCGTCACCGCCCTCGGCGCCGCCGGCTGAGGGCGGCGGGCCTCAGCCGCTGCGCGCGGCGCTGCGGGCCGCCGAGCGCCGGCGGGCGGCGGCCCGGGCGGTCAGCCAGCCGCTGATCGCGACGTAGTAGCCGATGTACCCCAGAGACAGGACCAGGACGACCGGGTGCGGGTCGGGCAGCTGGAGGAGCAGGACGGCGTAGGTGACCAGCCAGACGGCGGTCAGTGCCAGGCTCAGGCCGCGCAGCGCCTCGGTGCGCGAGGGGTAGAGGTAGCGCACCGGCACGAACACCAGCACCGAGCAGGCGATGAGCAGCGCCGCCACGACCGGCTGGGACAGGTCCAGGACGACGACGTAGAAGGCGACGACGTTCCAGTAGCTCGGGAAGCCGAGGAAGGTGTGGTCGTCGGTCTTCGCGTCGACCCGGCAGAACTGGTAGCTCGAGGCCAGCAGCGGCAGCGCGGCCAGCACCCACCCGAGCGGGCCCTCGGGGAGCGCGCCGGTGGTCCACAGCAGCACGACGGGGGCGAAGGCGTAGGTCAGGTAGTCGACGATGTTGTCGAGCAGGGCGCCGTCGAACCAGGGGATGGTCTCCTTGACCCGCGCGCGCCGGGCCAGCATCCCGTCGGTGCCGTCGATGACCAGGGCGGCCAGGCCGATCCACAGCGCGGTGACCGCGTCGCCGTCCAGTGCGGCGAGCACCACCAGCAGCGCCAGCACCGAGCCGAGGGCGGTGTAGACGTGCACAGCCGCGCCGGCCACCCGCAGCGGCAGCGGGAACGGGCGCGCGGGGGCAGCCCCGTGTTCGTCGTGCCCCTGCTGAGCCGTCGTCGCCGGGGGTCGGGGGTCCACCGGAGGGGCCGCGTTCTCCCGCATCGCGTCGAGGTTCCCACACCGGCGGGGTGTCGGCCCTCCGGGAGACCCCGGACGCGCGGAGGACGTCCACTAGGGTCGGCCGCGATGAGCGGGACAGGCAGGGTGCGCGTCGCGGTCGTGTTCGGGGGGCGCAGCGCCGAGCACGCGATCTCCTGCGTCTCCGCCGGGAGCGTCCTGGCGGCGCTGGACCCCGAGCGCTACGAGGTGGTGCCGGTCGGCATCGCGCGCGACGGCCGCTGGGTGCTGCCCGACCCCGGGCAGCGGCTGGCCATCACCGAGGGGCAGCTGCCGGAGGTCACGAGCGGGACGGCGGTGTCGCTGGTCGGCGACCCGGGCGGACGCGGCCTGGCGGTGCTCGAGCCCACCGCCGCGATCGGCCCGGCGCTCACCGAGGTCGACGTCGTCTTCCCCGTGCTGCACGGCACCTACGGCGAGGACGGCACCATCCAGGGCCTGCTGGAGATGAGCGGCCTGCCCTACGTCGGCTCCGGGGTGTTCGCCAGCGCCGCGTCGATGGACAAGGAGCACACCAAGAAGCTCCTCGCCGCCGCGGGCCTCGCGCAGGGCGACCACGTGGTCCTGCGCGACGCCGGCGGCGCCGTGTCGGCCGACCCCGACCTGCTGACCGAGGCCGACCGCGAGCGGCTGGGGCTGCCGGTCTTCGTCAAGCCCTCGCGCGCCGGGTCGAGCATCGGCATCACCAAGGTCACCGACTGGGCGCAGTTCCCCGAGGCGGTGGCCACCGCGGCCGCCGTCGACCCGAAGGTGGTCGTGGAGGCCGCCGTCCCCGGGCGGGAGATCGAGTGCGGCGTGCTCGCCGGCCGCGACGGCGGACGGCCGGAGGCCAGCCTGCCGGCGGAGATCCGGCTGCGGCCGGGCACCGACTGGTACGACTTCGACGCCAAGTACCTCGAGGACGCCGTCGACTTCGACGTGCCGGCCGACCTGACGCCCGAGCAGACGCGGGCGGTGCAGGAGGCCTCCTGCCGGGCCTACCTCGCGATGGACTGCCAGGGGCTGGCCCGCGTCGACTTCTTCCTCGGCACCGGCCCGGACGGTGCCGAGCGGCTGGTGGTCAACGAGGTCAACACGATGCCGGGTTTCACGCCGATCTCGATGTTCCCGCGCATGTGGGCGGCCAGCGGGGTGTCCTACCCCGAGCTGGTGGACCGGCTGGTCGCCTCGGCGCTGGCGCGCGCGGGCCGGCCGGGGGACGCACGGACCTCCCGGTGACCCCGGGCCGGTTCCCCGCGCTGCTCCCCGGCCTGCTGTCCCTGGGGATCGCCACCACCGGCTGCACGCCCACGGTGGCCGGCACCGCCACCCCCGCGCCGGCCGCCGGGACGCCGGAGAGCGTCGAGGACCTCGGCGCCCTGGTGCTGCCCGCGGTGCCCTCCGGCCTGCCGCGGATCCCCGACGACGACCTGCAGCCCCCGGCGGGCGCCAAGACCGTCGACGACGTGGCCGGCTACGCCGAGGACCCCGCCCGCGAGCGGGCGGTGCTGCGCGACTACGGCTACCGCCACGGGTGGGAGCGCTTCTGGGGCTCAACGACCGGGCCGCTGACCACCGTCTTCGTCGACCAGTTCGACCACCCCGGCGGGGCGGCGGCCTACGCCGAGGACCTCGCGGGCAACGACGCCGCGGTCTACGACGGCGTCCTGCGGCGCGACCCGGCCGACCTGCCCGAGGGGTGCAGCCTGCTGACCGTCGCCGAGGTGGACCCGGCCACCGGGCTGACCGGGCCGGCGGCGTTCGCCTGGTGCGGGCACGGGGTGTTCAGCGTCGGGGTGACCGTGGTGTCCACGAGCGAGGAGCAGGCCACCGACGAGGTGCGCGAGGTCGTGCTGGCCCAGTTCGACCGGCTCCCGCCGGCCTGAGCCCCCCGCGGGTGAGCGGGCTCAGCGGGCGGGGACGGTGTCGACCAGGACGTCGCTGAGCGCGGTGACGGGCGCGCTGTCGACGTCGGCCGGCAGGGTCACCTGGACGTACACGGCGCGGTCGACCGCCGTCCACACGGTGGCCTCGGGGTCGGACTGGTCGACGTACCAGGTGACCCCGTTGATGGTGAACAGCCCCTCCCCGGGGACCAGCCCGGCCGGCTGGGGGACGCCGCAGACGAGCACGACCGGCGGCTCGCCCCAGGCGGCGGCGTAGGGCGTGTCGGAGTCGACGAGGCGGGAGGGCTCGCCGAGCAGGTCCAGGGGGAGTGCCTGGAGCAGCGGCGGACAGTTCGCGTCGGCCTCGGGGGTCGGCGGCGGCACCTCGACCGGGAGCACGGGCAGGTCCGCGCGCTGCTCGCCGGTCGTGCCACCGACGTCGGCCACCGGCGCGTCGCCGTCCTCGTCGTCACCGCCCAGGACGTTGACCAGCACGGCCAGCACGACGAGCAGCGGGACGACGACGGCGGTCGTGACGAGCGCGACCCGGCGCAGCGGGTCGGTGCGTGGGGCCTGCCCGGCGGCCGTGCCGTCGGGGGTGTCGCCCGGGGCGGGGGTGTCCTCGCTCAGCGGCTCAGATGTTGACGACGGGACAGGTCAGGGTGCGCGTGATGCCGTCGACCGACTGCACCCGTGCCACGACCAGGCGTCCCAGCTCGTCGACCGTCTCGGCCTCGGCGCGGACGATGACGTCGTAGGGGCCGGTGACGTCCTCCGCCTTCGTCACGCCGGCGATCTCGCTGATCGTCGTGGCCACCTGGGCGGCCTTGCCGACTTCGGTCTGGATCAGGATGTAGGCGTGGACCACGGGACGACCTTCCTCGGGCAGCGCTGCCGGTGCCTCCCCGGCACCGGCGGGCGGATCGGCTCGCAACCTACCGCAGCCCCCTGGGGGACCCGGTGACACGGCCCCGGCCGCTGGTCGGCCGCGGGGACCTCGCCGACAGCGTGCGGGTCGTCGGCGAGTTCGGGGTCATCGCGCGGGTGGTCGCCCGCGCCGGGTCGGCCGAGGCCGCGGAGGTCGGCCCGGGCGACGACGCCGCCGTGCTGCGCGTGCCCGACGGCCGGGTGGTCGCCACCACCGACGTCCTCGTCGAGGGCCGGCACTTCCGCCGCGACTGGTCCTCGGCCGAGGACGTGGGGCACAAGGCGGCCGCCGCCAACCTCGCCGACGTGGCCGCGATGGGCGGGGTGGCGACCGCGCTGCTGGTCGGGCTGGCCTGCCCGGCGGACACGCCCACCTCCTGGCTGGAGGGGGTCGCCGCGGGCATGGCCGCCGAGTGTGCGCCGCTGGGCGCCGCGGTGGTGGGTGGGGACACCGTCGCCTCCGCGCCCGACAGCGGGTCCGTCGTCCTGTCGGTGACCGCCCTGGGCGACCTGGGCGGGCGGGCGCCGGTGCTGCGCTCGGGCGCCCGGCCCGGCGACGTCCTCGCCGTGGCGGGCCGCCTCGGCTGGTCGGCGTGCGGGCTGGCCGTCCTGCGCCGCGGGTTCAGCAGCCCGATCGCCGCGGTGGCCGCACACCGCCGTCCCACCCCGCCGTACGCCGCCGGGCCGGGCGCCGCGGACGCCGGTGCGACCGCGATGTGCGACGTCAGCGACGGGCTGCTCGCCGACGCCGGCCACCTCGCCGAGAGCAGCCGCGTCGTCGTCGACGTCGACCGGGCCGCGCTCGTGCGGGCGGCGCTGGAGCCGCTGGGACCGATGCAGCAGGTGGCCGCCGCGCTCGGCGTCGACCCGCTGGCGTGGGTCCTCACCGGCGGTGAGGACCACGCGCTGCTGGCCACCTTCCCGCCGGGGGCCGCGCTGCCGGAGGGCTTCGTGACGATCGGGGAGGTCCGGGCGGGGGACCCGGGGGTGCTCGTGAGCGGGGAGCCGGCGGCGGCCGTCGTCACCGCCGTCGGGGCGGGGAGGGCCGGGCATGTCCACTTCGGCTGAGTCCCCCTGGGCGCAGGCGCGGCTGCGCGACGGCGCGATGGCCGCGCTGCGGGCGGTGCCCTACGACGACCCGGTGGCGCGCGAGCTCGTCGCCCGGGTGCAGCAGGAGTACGTCGACCGCTACGGCGGACCGGACGAGGCCGCCGTCGACCCCGCGGAGTTCGTGTCGCCGGCCGGCCTGTTCCTCGTGGCCGAGGTCGACGGCGTGCCGGCCGGCTGCGGCGCGTGGCGGCGGCACACGGGAACGCCCCCCGCCCAGGACCCGGACCCCGCGGTGGCCGAGGTGAAGCGGGTCTACGTCGAGCCGGCGTTCCGGCGCCGCGGGCTGGCCCAGGTGCTGGTGGCCGCGCTCGAGGACTCGGCCCGCCGCGCCGGGTACCGATCGGTGGTCCTCAACTCCGGTGACCGCCAGCCCGAGGCGATCGCGCTCTACGAGGGCCTGGGGTACGGGCCCGTCGCCGGGTACGGCATCTACGCCGGCGAGCCGGGCGCGGTGTTCCTGGGCAAGCGGCTGAGCGGACCGGCCGACGAGACCGAGGAGCGGGCATCGTGAGGGTGGGCGGCGTGCAGGGGGGTGTCGTGACGATCTCCGCGTCCTACGGCGCGGGTGGCCCGGAGGTGGGCCCGGCCGTGGCCGAGCGGCTCGGCCTGCCGTTCCACGACCGCGCGATCCCGGCGCAGGTGGCCGGGCGGCTGGGTGTCTCGCAGGACGACGCCGAGGCCAACGACGAGCGGGTGGTCCGCGGCCTGTGGCGGCTGGTGGCCTCGCTCGGGGCCATGCCCGACCCGGTGGGCGGCGTGGTGCCCGTGCCCCCGCAGCCCGACGAGCGGGCCTACCGGCGACACACCGAGGAGGTGCTGCACGAGATCGCCGACGGGGCGGGCGGCGTCGTCCTGGGCCGGGCGGCGGCCATGGTGCTGCGCGACCGCAGCGATGCGCTGCACGTCCGGCTCGACGGACCGCCGGAGGCGCGGCTGCGGGCGGCGGTGCAGCGCTACGGGCGCCCGGAGGACGAGCTGCGGCAGGAGATGCAGGCCAACGACCGGACGCGGGAGGCCTACGTGCGGCACTTCTACCGGTGCGACCCCGCGGCGGCGCAGCACTACCACCTCGTCGTCGACGGGACGGCGCTGCCGCTGGGCACCGTCGTCGACCTCGTCGTCGCCGCCGCGCGCGCCCGGGGGATCGGCGCGGGCTGACGCCGCTGCCCGCGGCGGTGGCCGGACCGGGAGGGGCGGGAGGTGCGGCCCGGGCGGCAGCTCGACCGTGACGGCGTCGTCGGCGCGGCGCACCACCGCCGTGACGACCGAGCCCGGCGCACACGGAGGACCCCGGAGGTCAGCGACCTCCGGGGTCCAGGTGACCCGGCTGGGCGGCCCGGGTGGGTGGGCCCTCCTGCAGGGCCCCACCGCGAGCGTGCGAGCGGTGGGGGGCAGGTGGCCCCGTCCCGGGCCCCGCCCTGAGCGTGCGAAGGGTGGGGAGGACGGGGCCCTTTCTCAGGCGCGGACGACCTTCCCCGCGCGGATGCACGAGGTGCAGGCCTTGATGCGGCGACGGTTGCCGGGGGCGACCAGCGCCCGCACCGACTGGATGTTCGGGTTCCAACGGCGCGGCGTGCGGCGGTGCGAGTGCGACACCGACATACCGAAACCGGGCCCCTTGCCACAGACATCGCACACGGCAGCCACGGTGGATCACTCCCAGAGATTCGTTCGTCGAGACGGCGGCGCACGGAGGCGACCGCGAGACCGTCCGTCAGTCTAACCGCTCGCCCGCAGGACCGTCGCCGAGGCCGCCCGGGCCGCCGTGCGCGGGGTGCGCGGCGACCGGGGCCGTCGGTGTCCACAGGTACATTCCGGCCGTGCTGGAGGCGCTCGACGACGCCGCGGTCGGCCGGTGGTGCCGGGCCGCGGTCACGGCGCTGTCCGCCGGCCGGGACGCGCTCGACGAGCTCAACGTCTTCCCGGTGCCCGACGGCGACACCGGCACCAACCTGCTGCTCACCGCCCGGGCCGCCGTGGCGGCACTCGACGACGCCGTCGCCGGTGCCGGTGAGCCGGCCTGGGCGGTGCTCGCCCGGGGCGCGGTCCTCGGCGCCCGCGGCAACAGCGGCACGATCCTCGCCCAGCTGCTGCGCGGCCTGTCCGACCAGCTCGCCGGCGAGCCGCCCGCCGACGGTCCGGTGCTCGCCGCTGCCCTGCAGAAGGCCGCCGACGGCGCCTACACCGCCGTCGCCGACCCCGAGGAGGGCACCTTCCTCACCGTCGCGCGGGCCGGCGCCGAGGCGGCCGGGGCCGCCGTCGCCGAGGGCCGCAGCACGCTCGCCGACGTCGTCGTGGCCGCGGCCGACGGCGCGCGGGCGGCGCTGGAGGTCACCCCCGCCCAGCTCGACGTCCTCCGCGACGCCGGGGTGGTCGATGCCGGGGGCGCCGGTCTCTGCCTGGTCCTCGACGCACTGGTCACCACGGTCACCGGCGTGGAGCCCGCGCGCCCGGCGCTGCGCGCCCGCCCGGCCCGGCACGGCGAGCCCGGGCACGTCCCGCACCAGCCACCGCCGGGCCCCGGCAGCGAGGTGCAGTACCTGCTGGCCGACTCCGGCGAGGCCGCGGTCGCCCGGCTGCAGACCCGGCTGGCCGCCCTCGGCGACAGCCTGGTCGTCGTCGGCGTCGACACCCCGACCGGCCGGCAGTGGAACGTGCACGTGCACACCAGCGACGTCGGCGGCGTCATCGAGGCCGGCGTCGAGGCCGGCCGCCCGCACGCCATCAGCGTCACCCCGCTCGCGCCGGTGCTCCCCGCCGCCCCGGTGCCCGGCCGCCGTGCCGTCGTGGCGATCGTCCTCGGTGACGGCCTGGCGGAGCTGTTCACCGGCGAGGGCGTCCGCGTGGTCACCTGCGGACCCGACGGCGTCACCGAGGAGGAGGTCCTCGCCGAGGTGGTCGCGTCCACCGCCGCCGAGGTCGTCCTGCTGCCCAACGACCCCGCGCTGACCCCCGCGGCGTCCCGGGCCGCCGACCGCGCCCGCGACCTCGGCCGCGACGTCGCCGTCGTGCCGACCCGCTCCCCGGTGCAGGGCCTGGCCGCCGTCGCCGTGGCCGATCCCGCCCGCCGCTTCGGCGACGACGTCGTCGGCATGGCCGAGGCCGCGGCCGCCACCCGCTGGGCCGAGGTCACCGTCGCGGAGCAGGAGGCCCTGACCAGCGCCGGCCCGTGCCGCCCCGGCGACGTGCTGGGCTCGGCCGAGGGTGACGTCGTCGTGGTGGGCGCCGACCTCGCCGTCGTCGCCTGCGACCTGCTCGACCGGCTGCTGTCGGCCGGCGGCGAGATGGCCACCCTGCTCGTCGGCCCCGACGCCGCGCTCGGCGACGCCGTCTGCGCCCACCTGGCCACCGCCCACCGGACGGTCGAGGTCGTCCGCTACGACTCCGGGGCGGGGATCCCGCTGCAGGCGGGGGTGGAGTGACGTGGCGGTCACCCTCGACACCGACCTCTCCCGCGTCCTCGGCGCCAAGACGGCCAGGGCGATGGCCGACTCGCTCGACCTGCGCACCGTCCGCGACCTGCTGCGCCACTACCCCCGCCGCTACGCCCGTCGCGGGGAGATGACGCGGCTCGACGACCTCCAGGTCGGTGACCGGGTCACCGTGCTCGCCCAGGTCCGCCGGGTCACCACGCGGAAGATGCGCAACCGGCCCGGCTCGCTCACCGAGGTCACCGTCGGTGACGGCGCCGGGGAGATGCAGCTGGTCTTCTTCAACCGGAAGCACGGCCAGCTCCGCGAGGGTGCCTGGGGGCTGTTCGCCGGGACGGTCGGGGAGTACCGCCGGACCAAGCAGTTCGCCCACCCGGACTTCCACCTCATCAGCGGGGACGACGACGAGGACTGGGCGCGCGCGCTGATCCCCATCTACCCGGCCAGCAAGGACGTCTCGAGCTGGGTGATCCAGAAGTCGGTCAAGCTGCTGCTCGACGCCGCCGGCGGGTTCGGCTTCGTCGACGACCCGTTGCCCGAGGACCTGCGGGCCCGGCACGGGCTGCTCAGCCTCCCGGCGGCGCTGCTCGACGTGCACCGGCCGACCTCGCAGGCCGACGTCGAGCGTGCCGGGGACCGGCTCAAGTGGGACGAGGCGATCACCCTGCAGCTCGTCCTCGCCGCGCGCCGCCGCGCCGCCTCCCTGGAGCCCGGCACCGCCCGCCCGCGCCGCCCCGGCGGCCTGCTCGACGCCGTCGACGCCGCGCTGCCCTTCTCCCTGACCGAGGGCCAGCGCGAGGTGGGCGAGGAGCTGGCCGCCGAGCTCGACAGCGACCGCCCGATGCACCGCCTCCTGCAGGGCGAGGTCGGCTCGGGCAAGACCGTCGTCGCGCTGCGCGCCATGGCGCAGGTCGTCGACGCCGGCGGACAGGCCGCGCTGCTGGCGCCCACGGAGGTCCTGGCCGCCCAGCACGCGCGCAGCATCGCGGGCATGCTCGGCCCGCTCGCCCGCGCCGGCGAGCTCGACGGCGACCCCGCGGGCACGAAGGTCGTGCTGCTCACCGGCTCGCTCAAGGCCGCCGCCCGCCGCACCGCCCGCGCGGCGGTCGCCGACGGCAGCGCCGGCATCGTGGTCGGCACCCACGCGCTGCTGCAGGAGGGCGTCGACTTCGCCGACCTCGGCCTGGTCGTCGTCGACGAGCAGCACCGCTTCGGCGTCGAGCAGCGCGACGCCCTGCGCGCCAAGGGCAACCGGCCGCCGCACGTGCTGGTCATGACCGCCACGCCGATCCCGCGCACCGTCGCGATGACCGTCTACGGCGACCTGGAGACCTCCGTCCTGCGCCAGCTGCCCGGCGGCCGCGGCGGCGTGGCCAGCTCGGTGGTGCCGGTGAGCGACAAGCCGGCGTGGCTCGGCCGGGCCTGGGAGCGGCTGCGCGAGGAGGTCGCCGCCGGCCGGCAGGCCTACGTCGTCTGCCCGCGCATCGGCGACGACGACACCGGCAGCACCGAGACCGACGCCCCCGAGGACGCCGACGGCGCCCCGGACGAGGACGACGCCGGCGGGAACGGCGACCGGCGGCCGCCGCTGGCCGTCCTCGACGTCGCCGAGGGGCTGCACGAGGGGCCGCTGGCCGGCCTGCGCATCGACGTCCTGCACGGCCGGCTGACCCCCGAGGACAAGGAGTCCCGCATGCGCGCCTTCGCCGCGGGGGAGACCCAGGTCCTGGTGGCCACCACCGTCGTCGAGGTCGGCGTCGACGTGCCCAACGCCACCGTGATGGTGGTCATGGACGCCGACCGCTTCGGCGTCAGCCAGCTGCACCAGCTGCGCGGCCGGGTCGCCCGGGGCAGGCACCGGGGACTGTGCCTGCTGGTCACCGAGGCCCGGGAGACGACGGCGACCGGTCAGCGGCTGGCCGCCGTCGCGGGCACCTCCGACGGCTTCGAGCTCGCCCGCCTGGACCTCGAGACCCGCCGCGAGGGCGACGTCCTCGGTGCCGTCCAGTCCGGCCGGCGCTCGACGGTGAAGCTGCTGTCCCTGCTCGAGGACGAGGAGCTCATCGCCGCCGCCCGCGCGGAGGCCACCGCCCTGCTGGCCACCGACCGCGGCCTGGCCGACCACCCGGGCCTGGCCGCGGAGGTCGCCGCCCTGGCCACCGACGAGCGCGCGACCTACCTCGAGAAGGCCTGAGGGGCGCGGGTGACGAGGCTGATCTCCGGCGTGGCCCGGGGACGGCGGCTGAAGGTGCCGCCGAGCGGCGTCCGGCCCACCGGCGACCGCGCCCGCGAGGGGCTGTTCAACAGCCTGGGCAGCCTGCTCGACCTCGACGGCGCCACCGTGCTCGACCTCTACGCCGGCTCCGGCGCGCTGGGCCTGGAGGCGCTGTCGCGCGGTGCCGCCGCGGCGGTGTTCGTGGAGAACGGGCCGCGGGTGCTGCCGGTGCTGCGCGGCAACGTGGCCACGGTCGGCCTCCCCGGGGCCCGCGTCGTGGCCGCCCCCGTGCGCGCCGTCGTGTCCGGCCCGCCGCCGGCCCGCTTCGACCTGGTGCTCGCCGACCCGCCGTACGCCACGCCCGCCGGGGAGGTGCGCGACGTCCTGTCCGCGCTGGTGACGGGGGAGTGGCTGGCGCCCGGGGCCGTGGTCGTCGTCGAGCGGCCGGCCCGCGGGGCGCCGGAGGAGTGGCCGACACCCCTCGAGGGGATCCGCGACCGGCGCTACGGGGAGACCCTGCTCCGGTACGGTCGGTTCCCGTGAGGCGAGCGGTCTGTCCCGGGTCGTTCGACCCGGTCACCAACGGCCACGTGGACGTCATCAACCGCGCCGCCGCGCTGTACGACGAGCTGGTCGTGGCCGTCCTGGTCAACCCCGGCAAGGCCGGGCTGTTCACCGTCGACGAGCGCATGGAACTGCTGCGCGAGGCGGTGACCGAGCTGCCCAACGTCGTCGTCGACAGCTTCAGCGGGTTGCTGGTCGACTACTGCCGCAGCCACGACATCCCGGTGGTGGTCAAGGGCCTGCGCGCCGTCGGCGACTTCGAGTACGAGCTGCAGATGGCGCAGATGAACCGGGAGCTGGCCGGCATCGAGACGCTGTTCGTGCCCACGGCGCCGCAGGTCGGGCACCTGTCCTCGAGCCTGGTCAAGCAGATCGCCACCTTCGGCGGCGACGTCTCGCGGCTGGTGCCCAAGGGCGTGCTCGACCGGCTGCTGGCTCAGCAGGACGCGGCACAGCGCGACGGCGGTCGACCGTGACGGAGGTCGTCTACCGGCTCTACGAGGTCGTCGACGAGCTCAGCCGGGTCATCGAGAGCGCCCGCAGCGTGCCGATGTCGGGCTCGTGCATGGTCCCCCGTGACCACCTGCTCGACCTGCTCGACGACCTGCGGGAGAACCTCCCCGAGGAGGTGCACGCCGCCGGCGCGATCGTCGAGCAGCGCACCGAGATCCTCGAGCAGGCCCAGGCCGAGGCCGAGCAGCTCACCGGCCGCACCCGCGAGGAGGCCGACCGGCTCGTGGCCGCCGCGCGCCGCCAGCGCGAGGAGGTCCTGGGCACCGCCCGGCGTCAGCGCGACGAGCTGCTCACCCAGGCGCAGGCCGAGGCCGATGAGCTGCTCGCCCAGGCCGAGGCCGAGGCCGACCGGTTGCTCGGGGAGGCGCAGGCCCACCACGAGGCGCTGCTCGCCGACGCCCGTGCCCAGCAGGAGGAGATCCTCGCTGCCGCCCAGGCCGAGCACGACCGGCTGGTCACCGAGACCGAGGTCTACCGCGGCGCGGTCAGCCGCTCCGACGAGCTCGGCGCCCAGACGGTGGCCGAGGTCAACCGGATGCGCGCCGAGGTCGACGAGTACGTCGACACCCGGCTGGCCGACTTCGGCACCACCCTGGAGCGGATGCTGCGCTCGGTGGAGAAGGCCCGCTCGACGCTGCGCGACTAGAAGGACCCCGCTGCCCCCCACGCCTCGCAGGCTCGGCGCGGGCCCCTGCAGCGGGGCCGTTCCAGTACGTCACCAGCCCCGGACGGCGTCGTCGGGGGATCGGGTAGTCTCGGGTGCTGGTCCACCGGTGACCTCCCCGGGCCGGATCCCTCCCACTGACGACCGCGAGTACTGACATGCCTGCCGCACCGCACCGCTCAGGCGCCGCGTCCACGGACGCCCGGCGTCCCGCCGTCAACCCCTGGGCCGTCGAACTGCGCGAGCTCGGCCGCCGTGCCGGCTCGATGCAGGAGATCGACCGCACCGTGCCCGCGCCCCCGGACTGGCGGCTCGAGCTCATCGGCGTCCCCGAGGGCGCGCCGGTGCACCTGCGGCTGCGGCTGGAGTCGGTGATGGAGGGCGTGCTGGTCTCCGGGGACGTCGAGGTCCCGGTCGAGGGCCAGTGCGCCCGGTGCCTCGACCCGGTCCGGGACACCCTCGAGCTCGACGTCCAGGAGCTCTACGCCTACCCGGGCAGCACCACCGAGGCCACCAGCGAGGAGGACGAGGTCCGCCTCGTCGAGGGCGAGCGGATCGACCTCGAGCCGATGGTCCGCGACACCGTGGTCCTGGCCCTGCCGCTCTCGCCCACCTGCACCGAGGACTGCGCGGGCCTGTGCTCGGGCTGCGGCCAGCGCCTCGACGACCTGCCGGCCGACCACTCGCACGAGCTGCTCGACCCCCGCTGGGCCGGGCTCGCCGGCTTCGCCACCACCGGAGCGGTCGCCGACCGTCCGGACGACCCTGAGGAGAACTGACCGTGGCCGTCCCGAAGCGGAAGATGTCCCGCGCCAACACCCGCGCCCGCCGGTCGCAGTGGAAGGCGAGCGCCCCCACGCTCACCCCCTGCCCGAACCGCGCCTGCGGTCAGCTCAAGCCCCCGCACCAGGCCTGCCCGAACTGCGGCCAGCACGCCGGCCGCCAGGTCCTCTCGGTCTGACCCGGCCGGACGTGGGCAGCGCCGCCTCCCCCACCCCGGTCGTGCCGGACAGCGCGCCGGCGGGTCAGGCGCACGCCGACCGCGCGGCCGCCTGGCTGCTCGACGCCCTGGGCGTCGAGCTGCCCGGCGGCCTGCTGGCGCTGGCGCTGACCCACCGCTCCTACGCCTACGAGCACGGCGGCCTGCCCACCAACGAGCGCCTGGAGTTCCTCGGCGACTCGGTGCTCGGCCTGGTCGTCACCGACGAGCTCTACCGCAGCCAGCCCGACCTGCCCGAGGGCCGGCTGGCCAAGCTGCGCGCCTCGGTGGTCAACATGACCTCGCTGGCCGCCGTCGCCCGGCGGCTCGGCGCCGGCGGGCTCGGCCCGCACCTGCTGCTGGGCCGCGGCGAGGAGACCACCGGCGGGCGGGAGAAGGACTCGATCCTCGCCGACGCGCTCGAGGCGCTCATCGGCGCGCTGCACCTGGGCCTGGGCCTCGACGCCGCCAGCGTCCTGGTGCACCGCCTGTTCGACCCGCTGCTGCGCGAGGCGGCCACGCGCGGCGCGGGCCTGGACTGGAAGACCAGCCTGCAGGAGCTCGGGGCCGCCCGCGGCCTCGGTGCGCCGGTCTACGACGTCTCCGACGAGGGCCCGCCGCACGCCAAGACGTTCACCGCCGCGGTGTCGCTGGCCGACGTCGTCCGCGGCCGCGGCACCGGCCGCACCAAGAAGGCCGCCGAGCAGGAGGCCGCCGAGGCCGCCTATCAGGCGATCTCGGCCGGGGACTGACCGTGCCCGAGCTGCCCGAGGTCGAGGTGGTGCGGCGCGGCCTGGAGCGCTGGGTCGCGGGGCGCACCGTGGCCGCCGTCGAGGTGCACCACCCGCGCGCGGTCCGCCGGCACCTCGAGGGCGCCGACGACTTCACCGCCGCCCTGACCGGCCGCACCCTCACCGCCGCCCACCGCCGCGGCAAGTACCTGTGGATGCCCCTGGCCGAGGACGACAGCAGCCCCACCGGCCGCGCGCTCGTCGCGCACCTCGGCATGAGCGGCCAGCTGCTGGTGGAGAAACCCGCGCAGCCCGACGAGACCCACCTGCGGGCCCGCTTCACCTTCACCGACGGCGGCCGCGAGCTGCGCTTCGTCGACCAGCGCACCTTCGGCGGTCTCGTCGTCGAGGACGCCCCGGACGGCGAGGGCATCCCGCCCCGGCTGGCGCACATCGCCATCGACCCGCTCGACCCCTCCTTCGACGAGCCCGCCTTCACCGCCGCGCTGCGCCGCCGGCACACCGAGGTCAAGCGCGCCCTGCTCGACCAGACGCTGATCGGCGGCGTCGGCAACATCTACGCCGACGAGTCGCTGTGGCGCGCGCGGCTGCACGGCGCCCGGCCCACCGACCGGCTCACCCGCGCCCAGGTCGCCGACCTGCTCGACGGCGTGCGCAGCGTCCTCGGCGAGGCGCTGGCGCAGGGCGGCACCTCCTTCGACTCCCTCTACGTCGACGTCAACGGGCGGAGCGGCTACTTCTCGCGCTTCCTGGCCGTCTACGGCCAGGCCGACCGCCCCTGCCCGCGCTGCGGCACGGCGATCGTCCGGGAGTCGTTCATGAACCGGTCGAGCTACAGCTGCCCGCGCTGCCAGCCCCGCCCCCGGGCCCGCCGGTGAGCACCGTGCGCGTGCACGCCCTCGTCTCCGGGCTGGTGCAGGGCGTCGGCTACCGCTGGTTCGTGCGCGGCCTGGCCGACGCCGCCGGCCTGTCGGGGTGGGCGCGCAACCTGCCCGACGGCCGCGTCGAGGTGGAGCTGGAGGGCCCGGAGGACGACGTCCGCGCCGTCGTCGCCGCGCTCGACGGTCGCCGCGCGCCCGGCTCGGTCACCGGCGTGGTGCAGGAGGAGCGCCCGGTGCAGGGGAGCTCCGGCTTCACCACCGCGTGACGAAGACGACATCCCCCCGACACGGCGGGTGTCCCGTCCTGCCGTTGACCAGCGTGTCGGGGGGTGTCACCCTGGGGACACCGAGCCCGCGCCGACCACGTCTGGGGCGCCGGGCACCCCTCGAGCTGTGAGAGGCCGTTTCGCCATGGCCAAGGCCCTGTTCGGTTCCGTCGTGTCGGGCGCGGAGCTCCGCGTACTCGAGGAGAACGCGGTGCTGCGGGCCAGGGTGCGCCGACTGGAGCACGAGCTCGAGCAGCTGCGCACCCAGCGCGACGCAGCCCGCGACGCCGCCATCGCCTCCGAGCTGCTCAACCTGGCCGGCGACAACGCCGAGCCGGCCCTGGCGTAACCGGCGCTCCTCCTCCTGCGCCACCCCCGCCCCACCGCTCCCACCAGGCACTTCGGCGCCGGTGGTGGAGCCCCTCGCGGGTAGGGTGACCGTTCTGTGCACCTGTCGAGCCTGACGCTCAAGGGCTTCAAGTCCTTCGCGTCCCCGACGACGCTGCGGCTCGAGCCCGGCATCACCGCCGTCGTCGGCCCGAACGGCTCGGGCAAGTCCAACGTCGTCGACGCCATCGCCTGGGTCCTGGGCGAGCAGGGCGCCAAGAGCCTGCGCGGCGGCAAGATGGAGGACGTCATCTTCGCCGGCACCACCGGCCGCGCCGCGCTGGGCCGGGCCGAGGTGACGCTCACCATCGACAACGCCGACGGCGCGCTGCCGATCGACTACACCGAGGTCTCGGTCACCCGCCGCATGTACCGCTCCGGGGAGAGCGAGTACGAGATCAACGGCGACAAGGTGCGCCTGCTCGACGTGCAGGAGCTGCTCAGCGACGCCGGCATTGGCCGGGAGATGCACGTCATCGTCGGCCAGGGCCAGCTCGACGCCGTCCTCTCCGGCCGCCCGGAGGACCGCCGCGCCTTCGTCGAGGAGGCCGCGGGTGTCCTCAAGCACCGCAAGCGCAAGGAGAAGGCGCTCCGCAAGCTCGACGCGATGCAGGCCAACCTCGACCGGCTGGCCGACCTCACCGCCGAGCTGCGCCGCCAGCTCAAGCCGCTGGGCCGCCAGGCCGAGGTCGCCCGGCGGGCGGCCGGCGTCCAGGCCGACCTGCGCGACGCCCGCCTGCGGCTGCTCGCCGACGACCTCGTCGGCCTGCGCGACGCCCTCGCCGAGGACGTCGCCGACGAGACCGCCGCCCGCGCGCGCCGCGCCGTCGTCGAGGCCGAGCTGGCCGGGGTGTCCCGCCGCGAGAGCGAGCTGGAGGCCGCGCTGGCCGCCGACGCCCCGCGCCTGGGCGCCGCGCAGGACACCTGGTACCGGCTCTCCGCGCTCGGCGAGCGCTTCCGCGGCGTCGCCCAGCTGGCCGCCGAGCGGCACCGCCACCTGTCGGCCGCCGGCCCCGCGACGACCGGCGGCCGCGACCCCGAGCAGCTCGAGGCCGAGGCCGACCGGGTCGCCGCCACCGAGGTCGAGCTGGCCTCCGGGCTGGAGGCCGAGCGGGGCCGGCTGGCCACCGCCGTCACCGCCCGCGCCGGGCTGGAGGCGGCCCTGACCGCCGAGGAGCGGGCCTGGGTGGCCGCCACCCGCGCGCTGGCCGACCGCCGGGAGGGACTGGCCCGCCTGTCGGGCAGGGTCGCCGCCGCGCGGTCGCGCGCCGCCGCAGGGACCGCCGAGGTGGAGCGGCTGGCGCAGGCCGGCGCCGAGGCCACCGAACGGGCGGAGGCCGCGCAGGCGCGGCTGGCCGAGCGCCGCGCCACGGTCGCCGACGCCGACGACGAGGACGTCGCGCTGGTCACCGCGCACACCGACGCGGTGACCGCGCACACCGCCGCTGCCCGCGCGGTCACCGAGCTGGCCGACGCCGAGCGGGCCGCCGAGCGCGACCGCGCCTCCTGGGCGGCCCGCCGCGACGCGCTCGCGCTCGGGCTGGCCCCGGCCGACGGCGCCGCCGCGGTTCTCTCCTCGGGGCTGGCCGCCGTGCGGGGGCCGGTCGCCGAGCGGATCACCGTCGCACCCGGCGCCGAGGTGCCGCTGGCCGCAGCGCTCGGCGGGCTGGCCGAGGCCGTCGTCGTCGCCGGCGTGGCCGGGGCCGCGGCCGCGCTGGCGCACCTGCGCGAGGCCGACGCCGGCCGGGCCGGGCTGCTGGTCACCGGTGGGCCGCCCGCGCTGCCCCGGGAGGGCTGGCCGGCGCTGCCCGAGGGCCTGCGGTGGGCACGCGACCTCGTCGAGGTGCCCGAGGAGCTGCGCCCGGCGCTGGACCGCGCCCTCGACCGCGTCGCCGTCGTGCCGAGCCTGGAGGCGGCCGGCGCGCTGGTGGCCACCCACCCCCGCGTGCGGGCGGTGACCGCCGACGGCGACCTGGTCGGTGCCGACTGGGCCACCGGCGGGTCGGCGAACACCCCGTCGGGCCTGGAGGTGCGCGCCCGCGTCGACGAGGCGGGGCGCGAGCTGGCCGCCGCCGCCGAGCGCGC